>DATHCU010000093.1:0-3462 GCA_035319385.1 Thermodesulfovibrionales bacterium | reverse complement strand
CTTTCACAGCATTGAAGAGGGAAACATCCTGAAAGGAAAAGTCCTGTCTGTGAGGCAGGACGGCGTCATTGTCGACATAGGCTATAAATCAGAGGGTTTTGTGCCGATCGAGGAATTTTCGGAAGAGGAGATAGCAAACCTCCGATCCGGCTCGGAAATCGAAGTCTATGTTGAGAACATCGAGGATGCCGAGGGCATTGTGGCCCTTTCAAAAGAGCGTGCTACCAAGATCAAAATTTGGGACCTGCTCGAAAATGCATTAAAGGATGGAAAACCTATAGAGGGGAAGATCGTCGGAAAGACTAAGGGAGGGTTTTCGGTTGATATATCGCGGGTAAATGCCTTCCTGCCCGGCTCTCAGGTAGATGTAAAACCCATTAAGGATGTTGACAGCCTCATAGGGAAGAAGATGCCTTTCAAGGTGCTGAAGCTCAATAACAAACTCTCCAATGTTATCGTTTCAAGAAGGGCTATCCTTGAAGAGGAGCTTCAGAAGAAGAAAGTGGAGACCTTGAAGAGGATTGAGGAAGGCCAGATCATGAATGGCACTGTAAAGAATATCACTGATTACGGTGTATTCGTTGATCTCGGAGGGATAGACGGTCTCCTTCATATATCAGACATATCATGGGGCAGGATTAATCATCCTTCAGAGTTCTTCTCGGTCGGTGACGAGATCGAGGTAATAATCCTGAAATATGAAAAGGAGCATGACAAGGTCACTCTAGGATACAAGCAGAAGAAACCCGATCCGTGGTTTGTGGTCGACGAGAAATATCCTGTAGGCAAAAGGGTTACCGGCAAGGTTGTGAGCATCACGGATTACGGCGCATTTATTGAACTCGAAGAAGGACTGGAGGGGCTCGTTCACATATCCGAGATTGACTGGCTCCCGAGGCCCAAGCATCCCTCTAAATATCTCTCGGTCGGCGAGTCGGTCGAAGCCGTCGTTCTGAAGGTGGATAAGGATGAGCGCCGTCTCTCGCTCAGCATAAAACAGATCAAACCCAGCCCCTGGGAGCTTGTCGCCCAGCGTTACAAAATCGGGCAGAAGGTAACAGGAAAAGTAAAGACGATCACCGACTTCGGGGTATTCGTAGGTCTTCCCGAGGGGATAGACGCGCTGATTCATATATCCGACCTTTCATGGACGAAGCACATCAAGCATCCCTCTGAGATTCTGAGAAAAGGACAGAAGATCGATGCCGTAATATTGAATATGGAGCCCGAGTCTGAAAAGATGGCGCTAAGCCTTAAGCATGTCGAACCTGATCCCTGGATACAGGATATCCCGGAACGGTTTAAGCTCGGCTCAGAGATGAAAGGCAAAGTGCTGACCCTGACGGATTTCGGCATATTCGTGGAACTCGAAGGAGGAGTTGAAGGGCTGGTCTACTCATCGGAGATCGTCAAACCAGCCACTGCCGAGGATGCCTTGAACCCGGGAGACGAAATCACTATTCGCATTATAAAGGTGGACTGTGAAGAGCGCAAAATAGGTCTGAGCATGAGGAATATCAAAAGGGCTGAGGAATGAAAAAGGTTCTGCTCGTTTTTCTTGTTCTGTTTGTCCTGGCCCTGATCAGCCTGTTTTTTGTGGCATTGCAAAAGAATATCCCGATTGGCGACCGCGTTGCTTTGATACGAATTGAGGGGCCTATAGTTGATTCGAAGGCTGCAATTGACGAGATCAAGGAACACGGCAAAGACCCGTCGATAAAAGCCATTGTTCTGCGTATAGACAGCCCGGGCGGGGCCGTGGCACCCTCGCAGGAAATATACGAGGAAGTGAGAAAGGTTGCGGCCAAGAAGAAGGTGGTTGTGTCCATGGGATCGGTCGCGGCTTCCGGAGGATACTATATAGCGGCACCGGCTACCAGGATCTTTGCCAACCCCGGCACTCTTACCGGTTCAATCGGGGTCATCATGGAAATCCCCAATATTGAGGGCCTGATGAACAAGATCGGTGTAAAGACGGAAGTCATCAAGAGCGGAAGCCACAAGGATCTGGCTTCGATGTTCAGGAGCATGGGCAAAGAGGAGAGGGCCATCCTGCAGGGTGTGCTCGACAATGTGCATGAGCAGTTCATCAAGGCGGTTGCAGACGGAAGAAGGATTCTTGTGGATGATGTCAGAAAGATAGCTGACGGAAGGGTCTTCACCGGAGAACAGGCAGTCAAGGCAGGACTTGTGGACCAACTCGGTGACCTCGAAGACTCGATTAAGGCCGCGGCCCAACTCGCGGGGATTAAGGGCGAGCCCGAAATTGTCACGAAGAAAGAGCATTTTTCTCTGATAAACTTGCTGAGGGATGGTGTCCCGAAAGAGTTTTCCGACATCTTTCCTTCGGTGAAAATAAAATATCTTTTTGCACCCTAAAGGAGGTTGTATGACCAAATCGGACCTCATTGAAAAGGTATCGGAACGAATTGGCAGTCTTACCAGGAAACAGACGGAGATAGTGGTTGAAACCGTCTTTGACAGTATAAAGGAAGCGCTTGTCTCCGGAGAAAAGATTGAGATACGCGGCTTTGGAAACTTCAAACCGAAGCAGAGAAGACCTCGCCGCGCCCGCAACCCGAAGACCGGTGACAAGGTCGAGGTTCCTGAGAAGAGGGTATTGCATTTCAAGGTAGGCAAGGCCCTCAGGGAGGCAATGAATCCGAAGTAGTGCACCTGAAGAAAGTCTCTCTCTTTCCGGAGAAATATCCTAAGACAGACCGTTACCCATTCAACCTTGAGATCTTTCATCAGACTGAGGGAGTCGAGTTCTCCACCCCGACAACTTTTTTTACCGGTGAAAATGGGACAGGCAAATCCACGCTGCTAAGGGCCATAGCCCACAGATGCGGCATTTACATATGGCAGAACTGCGACAGGAGGCGCTTCGAGCAAAACCCTTATGAGGAACTGCTTTACCGGTTCATTGACCTTGAATGGACGAGCGGAGTTGTCCAGGGGTCCTTATTCGGATCAGACATATTCAGTGATTTCACCCGTCTCCTGGACGAGTGGGCTGCAGCAAGCCCTGAGGTTCTCACTTATTTCGGCGGAAAATCCCTGATAACACAGTCCCATGGTCAGTCTCTGATGTCCTATTTCAGGTCCCGCTTCACCATCAAAGGCATCTACCTGCTGGACGAGCCCGAAACCGCTTTATCACCGAAAAGACAGCTTGAACTCCTTAAGATACTGCAGGAAACGGCTCAGGCCGGACACGCCCAGTTCATCATCGCCACGCAGTCGCCCATCTTAATCTCGTGTCCCGGGGCAACAATCTACAGTTTTGACAGCTCACCTTTACGGAACGTTGCCTACAGGGAGACCGATCTTTACAGGGGCTACAGAGATTTTTTTGCTTCATCAGAGGGGACAGGCCCGCGCTGAAGGGCCGAAATAGCCACCCGGTCCCGACAATATCGCCACGTAAGAATTTATGATTTCTTGCTCGTCTTTGTGAAA
>DATHCU010000092.1:0-3894 GCA_035319385.1 Thermodesulfovibrionales bacterium | reverse complement strand
GCCGCCTTATCGGATACATCCAGTATCTTATCAACGTATTTTGAGAGACAATCGTCGTCCTTTACCTTCATCTTCAAAAGACTTCCGTAACATACAATGGCCGCAAGAATGTTGTTGAAATTGTGAGCCACTCCGCCCGTCAGCCCGCTGAGAGCTTCCATCTTCCTGTTCAGTATAATCCGGTCTTCATTCCGTAAAGCGTCAGTTATATCGCGCATAGTCTTGATAACATGGCCTATTGAACCGTTCTCGTCTCTTATGGGATAAGACTTTATTTCGACCCATACCGGTTTCCCTTTCCTGTTCTTGTGTTTATGAACAACCGTGCGGGGTTCACCGGTTTCAAATGCGCTCTTTACCGGGCATTCCTCTCCGGCCTCATAACATGGCTTGTTTAGACTATGGCAGAGCTCAAAACAGTGTCTTGTTCTTCCACCGTTGCTTGTTATGAAAGATACTGCGGCATTGTCCTTCCTTGTTGTATGCTCTTCAAACGCCTCGTTTCCGGCTACGACTCTGAAGTTCTTGTCTACCACCATGATTCCTTCAGCAACGCTGTTCATCATAAGGTCCATGAACTTGGTGCGCGCCCTCTCCTTTCTGAGCGCCTTCTCAAGGCCCCTGATGTACAGGGCTATCAGAACCAGTATAACAGCTCCCAGGCCTCCGATAAGAAAAGACAGCACTATGCGCCTGTCATACAAGGCAGCCCCGCCATGCGATACGTGATTGGCGACACCGCTGAGACCGGAAGTGAATATAACCAGGAGGAGGCAGAGGCACAAAACAGTAATCTTGTTGCTTCGCCAGAATTGATTCAATGAAAGAGCCGCGGTATTCATTTCCTTAATATCTATCAAAATGCATGCCACTTGGCACCAGTAATATTGTGTTTATTAATCAATGATTTTCATATTCCCAAGCTTGTCTCATTCTCATCTTCTCAAATTCATTCTCAGACATGACAAAATGAGAATGAAGAGATTCGTAAATATGACGGTTGTCGATGATAGAATTTGTGTAAAATAGACTGATAATGGTCGCAGGCTTTTTAGAATTCAGCTTTATATGAGGTCTAATATGCAAAAACGCTTTCTTTTTATCTTTATGGTTCTCTTGCTTTTCTCGACATTTTGTTTCGCGCCCTTATCCTTGGCGGAGAATGTTCAGGACGCATGGAATACAGCGCTCTCGGTAAATTACAGGCTACAGGCGAGCAAGAAGAATGTTGAATCGGTGAATCAGTCCCACGAGGCCGCGAAATCGGCCCGGTATCCCTTTCTGGACATTGAGGGCGGATATACGATTCGGAATCGGGCTCCAGCAGCAGTAGTATCAATCCCGAGTATCTCCGCAACCCAGATGCCGCTGGCGGAAGACAAGAGTCTTTCTTACCAGGCTATAGCCACCCTGCCGTTGTATACCGGCGGCCGGATAGACAGCAGGATAGAAGAAGCGTCCTCCGCCCTGAGGAGTGCGATTCAAGACGATATGAAGTCTATCCTCGATATTAAGATGAGTGTTGTCGACGCCTACGTCCGAGTGCTCAGATCAAGGCGCGGGGCAGATGTTTCATCAAGCAGCGTTGAGAGTCTTTCCTCACATGTAAAAGATGTCACCAACTTTTATGAGCAGGGTATCATCACGAAGAACGATCTCCTCGCTGCAAAGGTGTCTCTCTCCGATGCTCAGCAGAGATTGATTCAGGCTGAAAATAGCCTCAGCGTTGCGAATGCGGCCTATAACAGACTACTTGGAAGGCCTCTTGATTACACTGTGCCCATCGATGACCTCTCCGCCGAACCCGTCCAGACTGATATGCAGGCTCTTACAGAAAAGGCGTTGAACAAACGGCCTGAACTCCGTTCGCTGTCCGAACAGTCAGAAGCCCTCCGACACCAGGCTGCAGGTGTAAGGGCCTCGGCTTTGCCCCAGATCGCCATTTCGGGCGGGTACAGCTATCAGCAGAACAAGTATCAGGTCTACCAGGATCTCTGGTCCGCAACGCTTGGCCTCACCTGGGAGCTATTTGACGCGGGCATATCCAGGCATAACGCCAATGCCCTCTTGCAGAAAGCTGAAGCTGTAAACAAAATACATGACGATACGGCCTCTGTAATTGCGCTGCAGGTCCGTCAGGCAGTGCTGGAGGTCTCAGAGACCCTTAAGAGAATCGATGTTACAAAGGAGGCAATGTCACAGGCAGATGAGAACCTGCGGGTGACAAAAGACCGTTACCGGGAGGGGGTTGGGATAAACACCGAGGTCCTCGATGCAGAGACCCTGAGAGTGAGAAGTTATACGAATTACTACAATGCCGTTTATGACGCGGTAACTGCCAGGTTCAGACTCGGCTATGTGGTGGGTGACTTGTAGTCACTCTTCGCACAGTTTCATTTGTTCTTGCCGACAACTTTCACGAAGATCTGCCTGTTTTTCTCCTTCTCCTTTGTAGCAACAATGGTACGCATCGAAAAGATCCGCAGTGCGTCCGACACCGAAAGTGTGCCTTCACCCGAGTCCTTTCTGCCTGCAAAGGGAAATATATCAGGCCCGCGCTGGCACATACTGTTGATGTTCACCCTGCACACCTGTTTAACAAAAACATTTGCGAGGTCCCCGAGCACGCCGGGATCTCTGCCGAAGATGCTTGCCTGCTGGCCGTAACTCGAATCGATAATATACCGGACAGGTGTTTCGATATCCTCAAATGCAACGATAGGCACCAAAGGACCGAACTGCTCTTCTCTATACAGTCTCGCCTTTGAGCTTACCGGATAGACCACAGTCGGATAAAAAATAGTCTTGTTGACTCTTCCGCCAAGCTCGTTCATGATACGTGCGCCATGTGCCAGAGAGTCATTAAGGAGTCCCATCAGATAATCCGTCCTGCCCTTTTCGGGCAGTGGAGTTATAGTCACCTCCTTTTCCCATGGCATACCTACCTTCAAGCTTCGCACTGCACCCACAAACCTGTCGATAAACCGTTCCGCTATGGCGGAGTGCACAAATATGATTTTCAGGGCGGTACACCTCTGGCCGCTGAAGGCCAGGCTGCCCGCAACACATTCCTTGACTGCGTTATCGAGATCAGCGTCCCCCAGAACTACTGCCGGGTTCTTTGCCTCCAACCCCAGCACGGATTTCAATCTCTGGGGCCGCGGGTGTCTGCTCTTTATGACATCCGCCGTCCTGCTCGAACCAATAAACGCGAGGACGTCCACCCTCCCCGATTCCATAAGCGGAGTTATGACCTGTTTGCCGTCCCCATATACCGTATTGACCACGCCGGGAGGGAACGAGTCCCGCAAGGCCCCGAGAAGCGGATAATGCAGAAGGACCCCCAGTTTTGGAGGTTTGAATATCGCCGTGTTGCCCATCAGAAGTGCCGGTATGAGCGTAGCGAAGGTCTCGTTCAGAGGATAATTGAACGGCCCCATGCATAGGACAACCCCAAGCGGAGACCTCCTGATCTGACCCATGATCCCCTGCTCGGTCACAAATCCAGATGAGGCCCTGCTAATGTCCTCGACAGCCTCAAGTGTGTTCTCTATGTAGCCGATTGTCCTGTCGAATTCCTTCTGGGCTTCGCAATAGGACTTGCCGATTTCCCACATCATCAGCAGGAGAATGTCCTTCTTCCGCTCCTTCATCCTGCCCATGAACTTCTCCACGCAACATATCCTCTCCCTCATAGACATCCCGGGCCACATCCCTCTGCCGCTGTCGTAAGCATCCAGGGCAGCCTGAAGCGCCCGCAGAGATTCCCGCCCCGACATCATAGGGAACCTGCCAAGGGTCTTCTGTGCAAGTCCCTTAGGTGTTTGCACATATATCGGAGAGGAAACATCGTACATCCGGCCGTTCCACACCCTAAGCTCGCCGCCGACCAGA
>DATHCU010000091.1:0-3802 GCA_035319385.1 Thermodesulfovibrionales bacterium | reverse complement strand
CCTCGCAAGTCTTCTGAACAAAATGAAGAAGACACTCAGGACTATATGGTCAGATATGCCGCAATCGAATTTTTAAAAAAACAGCTAAAAGCCCCATCGACAGCCGATATACCATCTTTGTATGAAATAAATGTGGCACCTCTAAAAAACAAAAATGACATGTGGTTAGTATCGGGCAATGTTGATGCTGAAAATAGTTATGGAGCTAAACTGCGACAGCATTTCAAATTTATAATCCGTAAAGACAAAGATGGCGGCATGTCTTTGGTAAAATCGACATTCGACTAAACAAGGCTTAATCTTTCACATACAATCCTTTATATTTTCCTCCCCTCATTTTTTGCAACATTGTAGGTGAAGTAACTCCCTGAATAAATGCTCGTTATAGATAGTCGAAGCGTATCCTCGAATCTTCCGCCATTCGACGATGGATGAATAAGATCTCCGCGATTATCCTATTGCATTCTTCATTTTCTATTCACGCTTTCTTCACAATCTGCTCTTATGATTAATTTGAATAACTGCGGGAAGGAGATAAGAATGTACAAGGCGGAGGGCAGCAGGAAGAATATTTCGAGGCATATCTTGCCGACGTCTGCAAATCTGTTGGGTCTGTGTTTTGTGATCCTCAGTTTCATAAAGGTCCTGAAATTGGGGAATGAGACCGTTATCGATGAGATGGTTGCGGTCGCAGTGGGTTTGTTTTTTACTTCGAGCTTTTTCTCTTATGTGTCGATGCGTGCAAGCACACGGGCTGAAGTATGTGAAAGAATTGCGGACACTATTTTTCTGATGGGATTATTCCTTTTGTCCGTATGCTCAGTTTTGGTCGCGTATGCGGCCATACAATAGGCTTCCACGCTCTCCGGCGCTTTGAAATATTTGGTTTGGACAGGTATGATAGTTTATGCTGAAATACACAGAGATATTCCTCGGTAAAGACTGCAATAATCGCTGCCTCCATTGCTCATATGGCAGAAAAGACTCAGCAGGGATTGACTTGAGTTCTGTTCTGAATCTGCTGAGAGAGCGGAAAGAGGACAGTGTCCTGTTCTACGGTGGTGAACCGACACTCAGAAGTGATTTTCTCCAGATAGTGCGCGCAGCCAAAGACAATGGATACAGGAGAATAAAGCTCCTGACCAACGGTCGAGCGTTTTCCAGCGAGGATTTTCTGTACAAAACCGTGGAGGCCGGATGTTATCTCTACGAAATAAAGATCTTCAGCTTCAATCCCGCCCTTCATGACTATCTGTCTCAGTCGGCAAACAGTTATTGGGAGACGATCAGGGGTCTGGAGAACCTCGCCGGACTTCCTCATGACAAGTTTGTCTCGATCCGGATCCCCGTCAGCGCGGAAAACTATAAGGACCTGGAGAACACGGTGGCTTCCGTGCTGAATTTCGGCGTCAGCCGCATCGTACTTTACCTCTGCGATCAGAACGCGGATGTCAAGAGTGTGCTGCCGCATATACGGAATGCGGTTAACATCAGCATCTTCAACCGGACATGGATCTTGACGGAAGGTATGCCTTTCTGTGTCATGCAGGGCATGGAACAGCATGTCGGCGAGATCGTTTTTGGTCTCAATACAACTTACGAAAAGACATTCCGGCATCACAAGTATTGCGCGGAGTGCGTCTACAGGAAGCTTTGTCCCGGAATGGAAGCCGGCTACCTGGAACGGCACGGTGACAGGGAATTCTCTCCTGTCGCGGTTGGAAAATATCATCAGGACATCGGGAGACTGTATGAGTAAGAAGAAGGTGGCCCTGATCTCCTACAACTGGGCGAACCATTTCTCGCTTGCCCTCGGTTATCTTAAGGCCTATGCGCTGAAAGACGCCTTCATACGCGACAACGCGGAGATAGAAATCGTTGATTTCGACTGCGAGATGCTGAACGTTCAGCAGGTCGTCTATTATCTGACCCAGACTAGGCCTGATATCCTGGGTTTTTCCTGTTATTGCTGGAATATAGAAAAGGTACTTGACACGGCAAGGATAATGAAGACCATTCACCCGCAGATAAAGGTCGTTTTCGGCGGACCGGAGGTGGGACCGGTCGGGGCAAAATACCTGAAGGAAAACCTCTTCATAGACGCGGTCATTAAGGGCGAAGGAGAGATTACATTCGCGGAGCTGCTGAAGTCATTTCTCGGGAGAGGAGGGCTGGAGTCGGTAAACGGAATATCCTACAGGGAGGGCGAAGGAGTCCATGAAAACCCTGACAGGCCGCCGATTGAAGACCTGAGCGAGATTCCGTCGCCCTATCTGGAAGGCATTCTGACGCCGAGAGACAAGGTGACGTACATAGAGACATACCGTGGCTGCATGTTCCGCTGCCATTACTGCTTTGAGGGCAAGAACCTTCCGAAACTGCGTTTTTTCCCCGAGGACCGGGTGATGAAAGAGATCGAAATGGTACTGGACCAGCCGGACATAAGGAGCTTCCATTTCGTAGACACCGTCTTCAACTGCAAGAAAGACAGGCTCGAAAGGATTTCGAAGATGATAGCCCACGCAAATAGACATGGCGCGGAATTGCGGACGGTCGAGATCATAGCGGAATTCATGGATGAAGAGACCGTTGCGCTGTTTAAGAAGGCCTCCGTGAAGAGCGTCGAGACAGGGCCTCAGACCGTAAACGAGGACACCCTGAAGAATGTCAACCGTTTCTACAAGGCAGACAAATTCAAAAACGGAGTGAGGCTTCTCGAGGACAACGGGATAGAAGTGACGAGCGACCTTATAATCGGCCTGCCGGGCGACAACTTCCTCAAATTCATAAAATCCGCAAAGACGATAATGGACATGAGACCATCGAACCTCGTCTTCAGTATCCTTCATGTCCTGCCCGGCACGATGCTCTATGAGAAGAGCAGGGAGTTCGGGCTGAAATTCGACGAGAAGGCCCCGCACCTTGTATTGGAAGCTCCGGATTTCCCGTTCGAGGACATCGACAAGGCAGTCATCCTTGCTTACAGTCTCGATAGGGAATACAACATCAAATCCCCTTCAGCCCCAATCCCCCCTCAATTCTGACCCCTCTAGTCCTCAAGATTTCATAAGGGCCTGAGTTTTCAGCGGGACTATATCCGGACCTCCGGTACCACGAAGCCCTTGTTTTAAATGGCAGAAAACTGATAGAATTCAACACTATCCACTGACGGGAATAAATAAAGAAACAGACTATCAATGGAAAAAGCCGATCAATTCAGAATCAATTCCCCAAAAGTCATTCACGAGACAATTGACGGCGAGACCGTAATCGTCAATCTCGATAGCGGCAATTACTATAGTCTTAACAGAGTGGGCGCGGATATATGGTCCATGATCGGGACGGGTCTTAAGGTCCAGGACTTAATTGAGGATATTGCCGGCCTGTACCCTGTGGAGCGGGAGGCCATCGCTTCGGCCGTTCTTCGGTTTATCGACGAACTGCAAACGGAAGAGCTTGTCGTAGTCGACAACTCTCAGATGAGAGACGTCAAAGCCAGACCCGAAGCCGGAGTCGGCACAGCACAGACGGGTGGAAAGCTGACCTTTGAGCCTCCGGCCCTCCAAAAATACAGCGATATGCAGGATCTGCTCTTACTGGACCCGATCCACGAAGTTGATGACGCCGGCTGGCCTAGTGCGAAGACAGCCGATACGTAGACGTGGCTGTTGACCCAAAGATAAACTCCTCTGCAGCGTCCACAGATATAAACACGTGCCCCGGAAATTTCTTCGCGAGATCACTCGGAATATTTGAAGCGGCTGAAAAAGCAGCTGGCGGTTTCGCTGAACGTTTCTACAGT
>DATHCU010000090.1:0-18802 GCA_035319385.1 Thermodesulfovibrionales bacterium | reverse complement strand
TCTGAATGTTGCCGAATGGGGGGATGCAGGCATTTTCGGAATCGAGATGGCGGCACGGCATTATTACGGAAAGTCGGCTGTGGATCTGACTCCCGGGGAAGCGGCCAGGCTCGCTTCGGTCCTTCCCAACCCCAGAAAATTCAATCCGCTCGGAAACAGTAGGTATGTAGAACACAGGTCTAATCTGATCTACAGCATTATGGTAAAGCGCGGAATCGTTGTGCCGGAGTACGACGAGATAATCGAGGGAGAAAAGGGAGAAGACAAAGACTCAGTGGGGTCCGAGAAACCTTTAACACCCGAAGGCACATCGGAAGTTCCTGTGCCGCAGCCGCCGGGCAACGCAGATCAGAAATAGGATAATCTGCCGATAGAGCCTATTGTTCCAGGAGTACACACGCCACGCTGTAATCACGTTCATGACTCAGGCTTAAATGTGCGTTCATTATTCGGTGCTTAGTAAACAAATCTTCAAGCTTTTTGTTAAGTCTGATTGACGGCTTGCCTGTCTCGGCATTGACGACCTCTATGTCTGTGAGGGACAGAGACGACCCCGAACCCATGGCTTTAATGAAAGCCTCCTTTGCCGCAAAGCGCACGGCAAGAGACTGATAAGGTGAGAATTTCTTGTAACAATATTCTATTTCATCTTTGGTAAAAACTTTCTCAAGAAACCTCCTCCCCCATTTTTTTGTTGCCTCTTCGATGCGCACAACTCTCACGATATCAATGCCGATTCCGTGTATCATATCCCAGTTTTTATACCCCAAAACAGTCCCATTCTGCAAGAAATTTTGACAAAATATTTTATTTAGGATAATATATTCAACTAATTTCTTCTTGACAAGTATGTATGTCCTTAATATAATTAAAAAAATTGAGGGAAGGATATTATGACGAAGGCAGACCTGGTAGAAAAGATATTTGAAAAGATAGGTCTTTCCAAAAAAGAGGCCCAGGAAATAATAGAAATATTATTTGACACGATGAAACAGACCTTTATTGAAGGTGAATCTGTTAAAATATCCGGGTTCGGCACATTCAACGTTAGACAGAAGATGTCCCGGCGCGGACGTAATCCGAAGACAGGCGACGACCTGGAGATAACCCCAAGGAGGGTGATTACTTTCAGGGCTAGCAATCAATTGAAGTCGGTTATGGAGACAAAGACGGAAACAACGGATGTATAAGGCGACTTCTGAGAGTCTGAAGACTTACTTGCCTTTTCCTGACAAGCTCTTTTACAAGATCGGTGAAGTGAGCAAGATTGTTGGTGTGGAGCCGTATGTACTTAGATACTGGGAGACGGAGTTTTCTTTTCTGAAACCCAGAAAGAACAAGTCGGGCCAGAGGGTCTATATCAAGAAGGATGTCGAAACCCTTCTGGCGATTAAGCGGCTTCTGTATCAGGAAAGGTACACCATAGAGGGTGTGAGAAAGAGGTTGGGACTCAGTTCGGGCAGTTCAGACCCCATGCCCGAACATGACACACCTAGAGAAGTGCAAAGGAAAGACAGCCGCCAGCCTGTGCGGACGATCGAGCATGTCAAGAAAAGGCTCAGGGACATCCTGAGTCAGCTTCAGTAGGTTTCAGGAACGGGGCGTAGCGCAGCCTGGTAGCGCACTCGCTTGGGGTGCGAGTGGTCGCTGGTTCAAATCCAGTCGCCCCGA
Source organism: Thermodesulfovibrionales bacterium (assembly GCA_035319385.1). Taxonomy (GTDB): domain Bacteria; phylum Nitrospirota; class Thermodesulfovibrionia; order Thermodesulfovibrionales; family SM23-35; genus DYFC01. The sequence goes on along the minus strand of DATHCU010000090.1, from coordinate 17,131 downwards.
CCATTTTTCTCCTAGTCTAAACTCATCAGTTGCATAAAATGAAGGGTAGACATGCTGAAAAGCCTCTATACGCGACATACAATGAGTCGCATATGCCTAGCGGCACTTTAAATCCTGAATGAATTTCTCATTATCGCTTACGAATTAGAGGCACATTAAGGTGCCGCAGAGAAGCTTTTTTATTATATCTTCCCCGATGGACCGAGTTTTTGCAAAAGACGGGTAAAATGGTGTTCTGCACGTTATCGGGTTCCATCTTCGGTGTTGTGTGTGTTCGCAAGCTGAGATGTATACGATTCCGTTTAAGTTAAAATAGACAAATGCAAGAAATATTCAGATGGTTGATCGACGCTATCGGTACGATGGGTTATCCGGGCATCTTTGTTCTGATGTTCATCGAGAGCACATTTATCCCGCTGCCTTCGGAACTGGTTATTCCTCCTGCGGGTTATCTTATCTCTCAGAATCAGATGGGCTGGACTGGGGTGCTCCTGGCGGGGACGGGAGGAAGCGTCCTCGGCGCGCTCTTTAACTACGCCCTAGCTGTGTTCCTGGGAAGACCCTTCATCCTGAAATACGGGAAATATTTCGGAGTCTCGGAGAAGCATTTCCATAAAGGAGAGGGATATTTTCTCAGGCATGGAACTATCAGTACATTTATCGGCAGGCTCATACTCGGAGTCAGACATTACATCTCCTTTCCAGCCGGCCTTTGCAGAATGCATCTGGGCAAGTTCTGCTTTTATACGGCCTTCGGAGCGGGCATCTGGGTTGGGGTGCTGGCATATATAGGATATTTTGTGGGAAATAATGAGGATAGAATAATGGAAGTCAGCAGGCAATGGAGCTTCTACGTCATTGGAGGTTGTCTTCTCCTCATAGGCTTGTATATTCTCTGGTATAAGAGAAAACATAACCCCGCGTAGCATGCGTTTCATAGCTGATCTCCACATCCACTCCAGGTATTCCCGTGCGACCAGCAGGGATATGACTTTTGAAAGTCTCTGGAAGTGGGCGCAGATGAAAGGCATAACTGTAATCGGCACAGGAGACTTCACCCATCCCCAATGGGTTGCTGAGCATAAAGAAAAACTTGAAGAAATAGATGGTAACTTATTTAAATTACATGAAAAATATTCTGATAATGGGTTGGTTCCCTTGTCCTGCAGAGCCGATGTTTTTTTTATGCTCACCGCAGAGATCAGCTGTATCTATTCAAAGAAGGGCAAGGTGCGAAAGGTCCACAACCTGGTTTTTTCGCCCGACATCGGCACTGTCACAAAGATCAATAAGGCCCTCTCCCGCATAGGAAATCTTTCCTCCGACGGGCGACCCATCCTTGGACTAGATGCGAAGGAATTGCTGCGGATCGTCCTCGACATATCCGACAGGGCCATGCTCGTGCCTGCCCACATATGGACGCCCCACTTTTCGGTATTGGGAGCGGCCTCGGGGTTCGAGTCTCTCGAAGAATGCTTCGAAGAACTGACGCCACATATCCATGCCGTTGAAACCGGACTCTCCTCCGACCCCGCGATGAACCGCAGGCTGCCGTCTTTGGACCGGATAACTCTCATATCCAATTCGGACGCCCATTCTCCTGCGAAGCTGGGCAGGGAGGCAAATATCCTTGAAAGCAAAGGCCGCGAAGATATCTCCTACGATCTGATTATGAACGCGATCAAAACCGGAATAGGTTTTGCCGGAACGATCGAGTTTTTTCCGGAAGAGGGAAAATATCACTATGACGGCCACAGGCATTGCGGGGTCAGCCTCTCGCCTGAAGAGACTCTCCGCCACAACTATCTCTGTCCGGTCTGCGGGAAAAAGGTTACAGTGGGGGTTATGCACAGGGTTGAAAAGCTTGCTGCCAGGAAACCAGGATACATACCTGATAAACCCCTTCCTTTCTATTCCATCATCCCGCTGCAGGAGATTCTCTCCGAGGTCCTTAAGGTAGGCGTCAACAGCAAGGCGGTGATGAGAGAATACATGCGTCTTCTTGATTGTCTGGGCCCGGAGTTCACTATTCTGATGGATACTCCTCCGGATACGATCGAAGAGAAAGGCTCGCCGCTTCTTAGGGAAGCCATCGAGAGGATGCGTTCGGGACAGGTCCATGCTGTTCCGGGTTATGACGGAGAATACGGGAAGGTGAGTCTGTTTGAGCACCGGGAGTGATCCGGGCGTGGAATATTGGATATCCACTCATCTTACTATTTCCTAATGTCGGATGTGCAGGATTGAGCGGCCCTTGTATGCCTTGGCGAACTGTGCAAGAGATATCGGGTTGACAGGCGGACAGATCAGATGGCCCTGTATCCCATTACATCCATAAGTCTGCAATAACGACAGCTGCTCCTTAGTTTCAACTCCCTCGGCGATAACCACTAGATGAAAGTTGTTCGCTATATCTATAATCGTCTTCGTTATGGACTGATCATCAGAATTTGTTGCGATGTCCTTTATGAACGACTTGTCAATCTTCAGAGTAGTCAGGGGGAAGCGTTTCAGATAATTCAACGAGGAATATCCGGTTCCAAAATCATCGAGAGATATCCGGATCCCCATTTCTTTCAGCGAGCGCAGCTTCTTGACAGCCTCTTCGGAGTGCTTCATTATTGTGCCCTCTGTAAGCTCCAGTTGGAGATAACCGGGCTTCAACCCGGTTTCACGCAATATGCCAAATACCATTTCAACGAAGTTCTCCTGGGCGAACTGGATGCTTGACACATTGACCGTCATGCGCATCGGGGTAAGTCCGGCTTTTTGCCATGATACATTCTGCGAACACGCGGTGCGAAGAACCCACTCTCCGATCGGTACAATGATTCCGGATTCTTCAGCTATGGGAATAAACTCGCCGGGTTTAATCAGGATCAGATCCGGTTGCAGCCAACGTATCAAGGCCTCTACCCCGATTAGTTCCCCTGTAGAAATATCGATCTGCGGCTGGTAGAAAAGCATGAATTCATTATGATACAGCGCTTTTCGCAGCTTATTCTCGATCATAAGCCTTTCCAGGGAGAAGACATTAAGCGACTCGGAATAATACTGATAATTGTTCCTCCCACGATTCTTTGCCTGATACATTGCCACGTCCGCATTCTTAATTAGAGAATCAATATCCTTTCCATCGAAAGGATAGACGGCTATCCCTATGCTGACCGATACAAATACCTCGTGTGGCCCCAGCGTAAAAGGCTCGGACAGCATCTCGAGTATGCGGTTGGAGACCTTGGCGGGATCCTGAATGTTCTCGATTTCAGAGAGAAGTATGGTGAATTCATCTCCGCCTAGACGGGCGATAAACGAATCTTCTTCATCAGCGGGGGCGCGGGAGACACTGTCCGTCTGCCGGACGCACTTTGAAAGTCTGTCGGCAAACCCCTGCAATAAGCGGTCTCCGGCAGAATGTCCTATTGTGTCATTTACATTCTTGAAGTTGTCCAGATCTAGTAAGACAACTGCAAGTAAACGGTTTTTGCGCGCGGCATTAGCAATCGCCCGTTCCAGGCGATCCTTCAAGAGGTATCGGTTTGGAAGGTTTGTCAGAGTATCGTGGTACGAGAGATACTCGATCCGCCTTTCAGTACTCTTATGATCAGAGATGTCGCGCACAATAATGAGCACCCTGTCATCTCCGCCCGTAACAAATTTGGCTTCGTAGCGGCTGTTCTTCGTGCTTATCAGGAGCTGATAAGAAAAGATCTTCTGATCATCACCTCGCAGGGCCTTCTCGACAAAATGCGAGAAAGACTCAGACAGGTCAGGCGGCACAATATCATTGATGCTCTTTCCGGTAATATCATCCGAGGAGAGGAACAAGTCGTTCTGCCTCGGGCCTGTGAATCCAAGCACAGTTCCACTTCTGTCAATATGCAGGATCAGATCACACACTGGGCCTGGCCCTTCAGCGTTTGAACTGCGGGGCTCATTATCCGTGGAGGACATTATGGACGAAGGATCTACCATAGCAAATATGGGGTCGGAATTATCATGATAGAGCCAGATGTATGGATCGAATGAAATTGTCGACCAGGAAGGGATTGAATAACCCCGGATCCTTTGTCTTCATAGCAACGAGCGTCTGTTTCAGATCCAAGGCCTTCTGCTGAGGGGTCGTGTTCCTCAGAGTGTCAAAAGCGTCTGAAATTGCGGTCATCTGACTGCACAAGTGCTGTTTTATATTTCTGACCTTCAGTTTTGGATGTCCGCGGCCGTCGTATCTCAGATGGTGTTCAAACGCGACTATGGGAGCCAGCCGCGTGAGTCCATTTATCTTTGAGAGGTATTGTGAGCCATACAAGGAGTGGAGTTCTGTCAAGAGTTCCTCCCTTCTTTTTGGGTCTGCATGTTCAATAAGTTCCCGTGGGATGACAAGCTTTCCGACATCATGTAGAAAGGCAGCGAGACCGATTTCACCATGGAACTCCTCCTTGATGCCGAGCGACTGGGCCTGAAATATCGTAAGCACAGATACATTTGTCGAGTGGGTGGCATCGTGTCCCGCGGAAGGGTGAGAGGGTTTCAGGATCTTCAACACATTGCCCTCTTTCTTCAGCATAAGAACAAACTGCGCCACTATTTCCTCAAACCCTGCCAGATGAAGCTGCTTAAAGGGCGAGATCTTGCTCAGTTCATCCTTGGCTTTTTCGATCTGTTCCTCGGTAAAATCTGAGATGTTTCTCTGAATGTCCTGGGATTTTTCCTTCAGGAAGTCAAATTCCTGCGCAGCCGAAATCTCTCCTGTCTGTGCATCAATCGTCCCCGTTTTTACGTGCGGAAGCGACTTCAAGCCTTTTCCCGCTGTAGAAATATCGCCGATGAGGTTCTTCAATTCTGCAAGTGTGAGGCCTTTCGAGAAATTAATGTGTGAGATCCCTTTCTTCTTAAGCCTCTTTATTAGATTTTGTCCCTGAATACCCACTTCTCCCACCGGGTTTTTGTCAAAGACAAGATCATTCTCGATTATCATCATTTCAAAGGTGCCAGCTTCATCCAGGGAGCTCCTAAGCATCGCAAGGGTCTTTTCGACCAATTCATCGACTGCCGAATGATTTCTCGAATAGAGCCTGCAATTCGAAACCGCGGACATGAATATTGATATGAATCCCGTTGTATTTTTCATGCTAAGAATTTTCCTTGCGCAGCTGCAGGGACTGCTCTTTTATAAGTTCGTTCCTGGACTTCGCTCCGGCCTCTACCAGATCCTTGATCAATCCGAAAGGATAGTTCCTGAGCGTCTTGTATATCTCTTCCTTCAGCTGTTCGAGCACCTTTCTGAAGAAGATACTCTTTCTCGATAGCAGCGCGCGCATGGCATCGAGCGCCCGGGGATCGGCAGTCTCTCCGAGAGCCTTCACCACCGGGATCTTATTAAGTATATCCGCGCCCGTCACTTCCTTTTTGTTGAGCAGCAAAATTAAGTCCGGAACAGTCTCCCTGATCTTGAAAGATCCTGAGAGTGCGAGGGCCTGATTGAACAACTCCCCGGAATCGGACTTCAGGTGGCTCCTGAGAGTCTCTATGGCGTAGCTGTCATTGACATTCAGCAGACATTTTAAGGCCGTAAGACTGACTTTAGGATTCTCGTCCTGGCAATAGGGCCGTATGTATTCACTCACTTCCTTGATATCCAGATCCCGCAGGATGTAAAGCATGTTTCTTCTTGCATACCAGCGGGTGTCGTTGAGCCGTTTAACAGCTTCGGGAATTATCTTATTCTTGAATTGTATCAATAGATCCATAAGGAACCGTCTGACCACCGTCGATTCTTCTTCTATCAGGGCATCCATCAGGTAAGGAATAATTGACTTTCCGTAATACTCGCATACTGTCCAGACCTCCTTTCGCATCTGTCTGCCGAGCAGCTTAAGAGAATCAACCATCTGCAACATGAACTCGGTGGAATGAAAATACTGAAGGAGCTTTGTACTGATATCAGAGAATCTGTATAAGGCTTTATTCATCTCAAGAACTTTGAAGATATCGAGTATCTGTCCGTATTGTCCTATCCACAACAGCTGTTGGGATTGTTCTCTGACTATATCCGCGAAGACCTGATAATCGGCCTCCGTCGGAATTTCAGACGACATAAGCTCGAGAATTACCTGATTGAATCTTTTTTCGGTAAGGTCTTCATTGAACTCGTTGTCGAATTCGATCAGTTGAGATGTCTTAAGATCGGCTGCGTCGAAAGCCACGAGATCCTGAATCTCCCGGAGATCGCCGGGGGCCAGTGATGCCCCGGAATTCTTGCCGTCGTGTTTGCCGGTGACAAGCTCCGCAAGCCGGGAGGGATCAAGTTCTTCATCTTCGACCATATCTTCTTCAAGATAGATGGAATTGGAATTATCTTCGGCATCATACGAAAACTTGTCGATCAGAATCCTCAGGGCCGGTGGAATGGGAACTTTCTCCTTATTGACAGCATTGAGAAATTCTTCAATTTCTGAAACCGATATCTTCTTCAGAGACTGGTAGGCCGAAGCCGCATCCTTTGAGAAGACTCTGACAGCTGAAGAGAGAAACCTTTTCTTCAGTTCAGGCCTGAGAAGATTTATAAAATCCAGCAGTCTCTTCAGGTCCTGACCGGAAAATATACTCCTGGCAGAGTTTCTCATGTAGGCGGCGATGACCTTGTCATAGGCAGCTTCCTTAAGGTGTTGACCGGCCCTCTTGTTTATGATACTCGCCAGTATTTCGGGCGGGATCTCCCTGACTTTGTCAGAGACTTCTTCGCCACGAAGGGTTCCTTCTATCAAGCCGTATATATAACGTTCCCAAATAGGCACTTTTTGAGCTTGCTGAGCACCATCAAAGTCTCCGGTGGCAAACTGCCGGTAATCCACAAAACCTATATCTATATCGGGTATCTCATATGTCGCGGCAACCCGTTTCAGATTTTCGATCGTCAGATCATCAATCTTTTCTGTAATGAACCTGTGAAACCGGTACAGTTCATCTTTAGAAATGCCTTTCTTCAAGGTGATATAAGCAACGTGCATCCGACTGAGGGTGAGGGCGAAGTCCCTGAAAACGGGGTTCTTCTTGTCGAGATGATATTTATCGATAATAATGGTGTCCTTTGCCACAGCGAGGGTAATGTGTGACCTGATGTCAAAGAGCTGTTCCAGGAACTTGAATGCGTTGCTCAACGAGCTTTCAACAGACGGGTGATCTCTCGGATAGATAGCCACATTGCGTCGCGAAATGTTCAGTTCTATGATGGCATAGCTTAAGAGTCTGGCATCCAGAGGTATCTTTTCGATGGCTCCGTTCTTCATATGTCAAACATTACCTCATAATGTCGAGTGAGCGGTGACCGCCGCCATGTAAGACACCTATGCAGGAGTGTGTCATCCTTTATATGCGGACAGCATCTGTTCAATGCGATCATTTCTTCATCCTTGAGTCTGGTGAAGCAAGACACGGTTTTTCCCTTCCGATTTTGCCTTGTAGAGTGCCATATCAGCGTGCTGGACGATTTTGTTTATCGAATCCCCGTCCTCAGGAAAGCTAGCAATGCCGCCGCTGATCGAAACGAAACCGAGGGGCTGTTTTTCCCTATGCTGAAAAGAATGCTCAGAAATCTTTTCCCTGAGACGATCCGCATATATGAAGGAGTCCTCTTTTGATATGCCGGGAAGCATAACGATGAACTCCTCCCCTCCGTACCGGGCCACGATTGCATCCTTTCTGCTCGATCCGCGTACGAGCCTGCTCAGTTCAATCAGTAATTTGTCGCCGGAGCTGTGCCCGTTCGTGTCGTTATAGTGCTTGAAATTGTCGATGTCGAAGAAGAAAAAAGATATAGCCGTACCCTCTCTGAGAGCTCTCTCCATATGATACTGGGCCATCTTAAGGAAATAATGGCGGTTGTTCAGGCCGGTCAGGGAGTCCGTATTGGCTGAATGTCTCGCCTCATCAAGCATTATTTGGTTCAGGAGCGCCACCCCCGCAATATCAGCAACCATCTTCAGCAAGTCACTCTCGTTGCCGACAGGATCTGCGATCTCGCCAACGCCGATAACGCCGAGCAGCCTGTCTTTGAAGATAATGGGGACCGCCATCTGAAATTCCGGATCTGAATCCTTTCCCAGTTGTTGCTGAGGATAGAGCTTCTTGAAATGCTCTCTCATGACTGTGAAACGGTGCTCGGCAGCCGCGCCTATCAGATTTTCACCAGGTGCATACGAGACCTGTTCCCGCTGACCGTTATTGATCGCACCCTGCTTGATCAGCAGATTCCTGGATGAATCAAACAGGTAGATCTCAGTCTTGTCGGTTCCAACGATATTGTTCGCCAAGTCTATAATGGACAGCACGATCTCCTCTAATTTCAGGGTCGTATTCAGCTGCTGGATGATAGAGGGTACCCTCAGTAAGAAAGATAGATAACGGCTGTTAAGTTCGCTTAATCTGGTTATCTTGGCGCCTAGATTCTTAATCTGACGGTCCCTCTCGGATATCTCTTTCAGGCGAAGCCTGTTTTGGTCGTCAAGCAGTTCCCGTTGTTTCGAAGATCGAAGAACAAAGAATATGATGCTGCTTACAGAGACTCCGATCGCCAGCCCGATTAGTACATAGAACGTCATAATAATCCTCAACCGTAATAGATTCCTCTTATCACTACATTACATTTACAGCCCATCTCCTATTACAATTATTGATCTGCATTATGAAATTAATCAATCCTACCGGGGTAGGGGGAATGCATATTGGCGGGGCGGATACGGTATTACAGCTCATTATACCGGTGTTGTCGCGGGCCGGCCGGTCACATTCCCGATGACTGAGGAGAATGTCGCGGTCACGGCTTATTCGGATGGCTCTGGAAGTCGGAGAGAGATGATGGATTTAGACGGACGCAAACAGTCTCGCGGCGTTCTCCCTGAAGATCAGCTCTTCTCTGTCCTTGCCGAGTTCCAGTTTCTTCAGCAGGGAAATGGTCTCGTGCTGCTCGGTCCATGGAGAGTCTGTACCGAAGAGGATATATTCCTTCGGATGCTTCAAAAAAATCTTCCTGGCGGCATCGACATCCAGATATTCCAGGGCGAACGATATTTCCATATAGATCTGTTTCCCCAGCAGAAACCGCTCCACCTCTTCCCATTGCTGCCACGCCCCGAGATGCGTTGTCACAAGCTTGAGCGAGGGAAATCTACTGACGATATTGTCTATCTTTTCCGGGTCGGCTATCTTTGTCCGGGGAAAAGCAAAATCGAACCCGGTGTGCATCACCAGGATCAGGTTGTTGTGAGAGATTCTCTCGTATACAGGGAGAAGCCTCTCCTCGTCCACTGTAAAATTCTGATAGTAGGGATGGAACTTGATGCCTTTGAATCCCTCCAGTCTGATCTCGTCTATCTTCTCTTTGAAGGCAGAATCGTACGGATGAAGAGAAGGGAAAGGGACTATTCTTTCAGAGCGTATGTCACCGCACCATTTCAGAATAGGATCAAACTGAGATGGCTTTGTGGCGATGTTGCAGATAACGCTCTTCTCAATGCCGCAACGGTCCATGGAGGAGATCAGAGATGAAATCTTGCCGTCAAGGCAGGCCTTGACGCCGCCCTCGTCTTCGAGCATCTTGATCACCCTTTCAGACAGATCATCGGGAAAGGCATGGGTATGGAAATCGATAATTCCCTTCATTTCACAGATATTCTACATGAATCATCCCCTGTATTGATAGATCAAGAAAGCTGAATTATCGTATCGATACCAGATAGTCTGCGCCGTTGGAGACAATGGCGAGCCCACAAAGAGATTGATCCTCAGGTTATGTTGAGGAGCATCTTATGGACCACATCTATCCATGCGTTAACCAAGTAGGGAAGATTTATCAATTATCGGGTTCCTCACTCACAAGCCGTCACTTGCACAAAGAACTTTTTTCATTGATATAAATAGTATAATTATAATAATATGTTTACAAAATAACGAGTTAAAGAGGTGCTTTCAGTGAAACAGGATCAAGCAAACATAGACATACTTGCCGGGGATGATGCCATAGGCAGAGGAGCTATCGAGGCCGGGATATCCCTGGCTACGAGCTATCCAGGAACTCCGGCCACCGAAATACTGGAGTATATAGCCCATCATTTTAGCGGAGACGCGGAATGGGCCGTAAACGAAAAGGTGGCCTTTGAAACGGCGATCGGCGCTTCATATGCCGGGAAGAGGGCCATATGCTCTATGAAGCACGTCGGGCTGAATGTGGCCTCGGATCCGTTGATGACCGCTGCGTATCTCGGCATCAAAGGGGGTCTGGTCCTTGCTGTTGCGGATGATCCTGGCGCCTATTCTTCGCAGAATGAGCAGGATTCCCGTTTTTACGCGAGATACGCCAAGATACCCTGTCTCGAACCGAGTGATTCGCAGGAAGCCAAGGACATGACTGTCATGGCTTTTGATCTGTCGGAAAAGACCGGGCTACCCGTCATGCTCAGGACGGTTACGAGGATTTCCCACGCCTATTCGCCGGTGCAGCTCGGCGAAGTGCGTAAAGAGAACTCCCTCTTATTGCAGAAAGATCCGGGGAACATGATAGCTGTCCCCAGCAATGTCTTGAGATGCCACCGGAAATTGTATGACAAGCAGGAAGGCCTGATGAAATGGGGCGAAGAATCGCGACTGAATAAGGTATTCAGGGATAATCAGAAGAAGGGCATTATAACTTGCGGACTGGGTTACGTCTATGCTAAAGAGTATGGGCCGGAGTTCGCCATTTTGAAGATCTCATACTACCCGTTTGCCGAATCGCTCATCGAAGACTTTGTGAAGGGCCTGGACGAAGTCTGGGTCCTGGAAGAAGGGGAACCTTTTGTGGAAGAGATAGCCCGCAGGTATTCCTCTCGAGTGAGGGGCAAGATCTCGGGCGAGATCAGCGCCACGGGAGAACTCGGGCCTGATGTCCTGGCGAAATATATCTCCGGATGGAGTGCAGGTGAGGAGGTCCACAAGCCTTCTTCCCCTCTGCCGGGCAGACCTCCTGTATTGTGTCCAGGATGCCCTCACAGCAAGCTCTATGCGGCGCTTAAGACTGTGCAGCCTTCCTTTACCGCCGGAGATATCGGCTGCTATACTCTCGGGGCTAATCCGCCTTATCAGATAGTGGACACATGCCTGTGCATGGGCGCGGGCATCAGCAAGGCCGCCGGCATCTCCAAGCAGGGGGTGAAAAGAGTGGCGGCGGTGATCGGAGATTCCACGTTTATTCACTCAGGGATACCGGCATTGATCAATGCTGTCTACAACAATGCGAACATACTGGTGCTTATCCTGGACAATTCGGCTATCGCGATGACCGGACACCAGCCGACCCCGCTGATCGGCGTGACCGCCAAAGGCGGGGAGGGCGGAAAGGTATCTCTTGAAGGAATCTGCAAGTCCTGCGGCGTCAATTCCGTTGAGGTGACCGACCCGTTTGACGTTGAGAAGACAGAAGCCCTGCTGAGAGAGAAGTTGGATACCGAAGGAGTGAACGTAATTATCTCACGCAGACCATGTGTGTTTCTGCTGAAGCGCGGGAAGAAATGAGTATCGCTGCGGTGTTTATTTCTGCAGTGGCGTTTCTGGAAAGGTAGGGGTTCAGGTTACAAACCTGAACCCTCCGGAAGTATCCGACTGAAAATCAGGACGAAGCTACTCTCCCTGGCCCATAAGGCGTGGGTTACGGATTCTCTTTAAGAGAACTACAGGTTATACACTTTATCGGCTGAGAGCACCTCAAAGCCGGATTTTTTCAAGGCCCTTTTCCCTTTGGCGATGCTGTCCGTGCGCAGCACCACAACCGCCTTTTTCCCGCTCTTTTCGACAAATGCATACATATACTCGACGTTGATGTCTGCGTCGGTCAGGACCTTAAGAACACCGGCCAGTCCGCCGGGCGTGTCGGAGACGCCGACAGCGATCACGTCGCTTTCCCTGACTGTGAAGTTGCTTTTTGTTAAGGCCTTTTTGGCCTTTTCAGGATCAGGCACTATCAACCGCAGGATTCCGAAATCCGACGTATCGGCGATCGAGAGTGCCCGGATGTTTATTTTGGCTTTTGCCAGCACATCCATTGCCTCTGACAGCCTTCCTTTTTTATTCTCCAGGAACAGGGATATCTGTTTTACTTCCATAACACTCTCCTTTATAATTGACGTTTGTCTATCACTCTCTTCGCTTTGCCTTCACTGCGCGGCAGTGTCTTCGGTTCGACCAGGGTCACTTTGACCCTGAGACCGATTGAGTTCTCGATATGTTTCTCGATCTTCTTCCGGACCTCCTCAAGTTGTCTCACCTCATCCGAGAACAGCTTCTTTGAAGTCTCGACCTGCACCTCAATTTCGTCGAGGTGCTGCGGCCTCGTTACGATGATCTGATAATGTGGCTCAACTCCCTTGACCTCGAGAAGGGCCTTTTCAATCTGATAAGGAAAGATCAGCACGCCTCTTATCTTCAGCATGTCGTCCGTACGGCCAGTGACCCTGTCCATTCGTACGATGGTCCTCCCGCACTTGCAGGGTTCTCTTCTCAGAGTCGTAATGTCTCTGGTTCTGAAACGGATCATCGGCATGCCCTCACGTGTCAACGTCGTAAGGACTAGTTCTCCTTTTTCCCCGTCCGGCAGCGGTTCAAGCGTGTCAGGAGAGACAACCTCCGGGTAAAAATGATCCTCGAATATATGGAGTCCGTTTTTCTGCTCACATTCCTGCGCGACTCCCGGGCCGATTATTTCCGTCAGTCCGTAGATATTGAGCGCCATAAGGTGGAACCTCTTTTCGATCTCGTCCCTCATCCTGTCGGTCCACATCTCCGCCCCGAAGCAGCCCGCCTTCAGTTTCAGCTTCTTTATGTTAATACCGGCCTCGACAACCGCTTCCGTGAGGTACAGGGCATAGGAGGGTGTACAAGTTAGGATGGTGGATCCGAAGTCCTGCATGATATCGAGATGTCTCTTTGTCTGACCAGCGGATACCGGCACCACGGTGGCGCCGATGCGCTGGGCCCCGTAGTGCACGCCCAATCCACCGGTAAACAAGCCGTATCCGTATCCGTTCTGAATAATATCGTCCTTTGTAGCTCCGCACATCGTGAGGGCGCGGGCCACAACTTCACCCCAGATCTCTATGTCTTTCCTTGTGTAGCCGGATACCGTGGGTTTTCCGGTGGTGCCTGAAGAAGTGTGCACTTCAATGATCTCTTTGCGTGGCACCGCGAAGAGTCCGAAAGGATAGCCTTCGCGCAGGTCTGTCTTTGCCGTGAAAGGAAATCTCTTTATGTCTTTGAGACTCTTGAGGTCTGTGGGTTTGATCTTAGCATCGTCAAAACGCTTCTTATAGTAGGGAACATTCTTGTATGCCCGCTTGAGGATAGCTTTCATCCTTTCGAGCTGCAGCTTCTCTCTTTCCCCTGTGCGCATGCATTCGGCTTCTTTATTCCAGATCATTTTCCTCTCCTTATACATTTTTCCATACTATGTCTGTACAGTCTTATTGAGCTCTCTTCCTTGTGCCCTTCTTCGGGGCAAAGAAACGCAAACCTTCGCCCTTCAGGAGTCTCCTTGCCCTTTCGATGTCATTCACTTCAACGATCAGGCAGGCTTTTCTTCTTGATCCGAGGATCAGGACATAGGCATTCTCGATGTTTACTCTCTTCCTAGAAAGGATCGTGGCAATTTCGAACAAGCCACCGGGCCTGTCAACCAGCTCGATCGCCAGCACTTCGTTGATCGATACGGTGAAACCGTTCAGTTTGAGTTTCTGAAAGGCTAGTTCAGATTTATCGACGATGAACTTTATTACGCCGAACCCATTTGAACTCGCAATGTTTATGGCAAGGATGTTCACCCCTTCTTCCGAGAGGACCTTGGTTATCTTCTTCAGTCTGCCGGGTTTGTTTTCTGAAAAGATCGAAATCTGTCTCAATTTGTCCATAATTTTCTCCTCTCAAAAAGACAGGTTCAAGGTAGCCAGGATTCAAGGATTGTGTCTTCAGTGCGTCGAGTTTTCTTTCATTTGAATCCTCGACTCCATGAACCGACCCCTGTCTTATAGTATCCTTTTGTCGATGACCCTCGTTGCTTTGCCTTCACTTACCGGCAAGGTGCCCGGTTCCAGAAGTTCAACTTTGGGCCGCACGAGGATCTCGGATCTCAATTTTTCGGTGATCTCATTCTGCAGACTGACCAGGTGCTCCACCCTGCCGTCAAAGAGTTCCGCGGCGATTTCCACCTTTACAGTCATCTGATCATATGATTCAAGTACGATCTGATAGTTTTGCGCCACTGCCTTGATTCCCATCAGGACCCGCTCTATCTGCTGAGGGAAGATATTGACGCCGCGCACTATGATCATATCGTCCGTCCGGCCGATGATCCGGGAAATCCGGCGATGAGTTCTCCCGCACTTGCATCTGCCCGGGACTATCATTGTGATATCACTTGTGCGGTACCTGATTATCGGCATGGCCTCACGGCATAATGTCGTCAGCACAAGCTCACCTTTTTCGCCTTCGGGCACTGATTCGCCCGTATCCGGATCGATTATCTCCATGATGAAATTATCTTCCCAGAGATGCATCCCGTTCTTTTCGAGACACTCGAATGCTACCCCGGGCCCATTCATTTCAGACAATCCGTAGGAATTGTACACGTCAATATTAAAAGACTTCTCGATCTTCTTACGGGTCTCTTCTGAGTAAGGCTCTGATCCCATGTACGCCCTCCGGAGAGAAAAATCCCGATCGGGCTTAAGCCCTTCCTTGTTCATGATGCCGGCAAGATAGAGCGCATAGCTTGGGGTCAGGTGCAGAGTCGTCGTCTTGAAGTCCTGCATAAGCGCGAGTTGCCTCTTTGTATTTCCGGGACCTGCCGGGATGACCAACACTCCGACCTTCTCAGCCCCGTAATGCATTACCAACGCCCCGGTAAACAAGCCGTAAGTCATCATGTTCTGGAGCACGTCGTCCTTCTTTACACCGGTCATGACCAGGCATCGGGCGATAAGCTCCGCCGCGCGGTCAACATCCTTTCGCGAAAAGAAGATGGCCTTTGGTTTTCCGGTTGTCCCGCTCGATGTGTGCAGCCGCACGACCTGCTCCCTTGAGACCGCGAGCAGTCCAAAGGGGTAGTTTGAACGCAGGTCTTCCCTTGTTGTGAAGGGTAATTTTCGCATATCCCTCAGTGTGGCGATATCGGCCGGCTTGATGCCGGACTTCAAGAAACTCTCCCTGTAGAAAGGTATGTTCTTATATGCTAGACTGACAGTCTTCTTAAGCCTTTTCAGCTGCAATTCTTCCAAGGCCTTACGTCCGATTGTTTCAATATCCTTTTGCCAGAACATTCTTATTTCTTTCCCTCTAGGTCTCTCCCTTTGTTGAATGCGGCGAGGTTTATCTCGATTGTCTTCTGCGGAACGGATTCCGCTATCACCGTCTCCCATATTGCGGGAGGGAAGGGCATAAAACAGGATAAAAGACCCATGACAACAATATTTTCGACCTTCGGATTTCCGAGACCGGTTGCAATTTCGAGTGCATCTACGCCGTCTACGTGAAAACCCATGGACTCCAACTGGGACTTCACGTCTTCCGGATACGGCGCGACCGCCGGATTGATGGAAGAAGGCACGATCTTCTTCTGGTTAAGGATCACCCTTCCGGCTGGTTTGAGATAATAGGCATACCTCAGACCCTCCAGTTCTTCCAGTGCGACCATGAAGTCCGCCCTTCCCCTATGAATAAGAGGAGAATACACTTCTTCTCCGAAACGCACGTGGCTTGTTACGCTCCCGCCTCGTTGTGCCATGCCGTGCAGCTCGCTTTCCTTGACCATGTATCCTGAGACAAAGGCACACTTGGTCAGTATCTTGCTGGCGAGGATGATTCCCTGTCCTCCAACCCCTGAAAAAAGTACGTTTGTAATTCCCATTTTCCCTCTTCGTTTAGTGGCCGATGTCCACCACGTTTATACACTCAAGTATTTTGTTAAGCAAGACAACTTTAATCGTATTTATATACAAAAAATTTCATAATTCTATCATATATGCAAAATTTCCTGCAAATAGCGGCGATGAGCGATGAAGACAACTATTCATGCGGAGTCGCCATTGAAAATGCGGCAGGACTACACGTGGTCTCCATATACCAGAATATATTGTTTTTATGCGGAAATTGTGATAGTCTTAAGAGCCATGTTTTTTCTGCAGGTGAGACATGAACGTTGAACAGATATCGATATTTCTTGAAAATAAGTCTGGACGGCTTGCGGAGGTTACGCGCACACTGTCTGAGGCCGACGTCAATATCCGGGCCTTGTATCTAGCGGATACGGCTGACTACGGAATCCTGAGACTCATTGTCAATGATACGGAAAAGGCCCGCCGGGTATTGAAGGATAAAGGTTTTACCGTCGAAAAGACCAGAGTTGTTGCAATTGAAGTACCGGACCGTCCGGGAGGATTGTCCGGCATCCTCGAGGCGATAAAGAATGAAGGAATAAACGTAGAATATATGTACGCGTTTGTCGAAAAGAGCGGAAAGAATGCGATCGTTATTTTCCGCTTTGATGAGTTGGATAGATCGATAAATATATTAAAGAAGGCCGACGTACGGATACTCGAAGGAGAGGAACTCTCGGCGCTTTAGTGAGAGGGAATATCTGCTCCTATGAGAGGAACGCCGGCTGACACGATCTGGAAATGCCGTAGCTAAGAATCCGGGGAAATACCTTTAGTAATCCGCGGGTAATTCAATTAGAGGAGGAGAGTATGAAAAGAACGACGGGAAAATTCTTGGCAGTGGTCTTTGTGGCGATGTTCTCTCTTGTTCTGCTGTTTGCAAATGCCGATGCAAAAGAACCGTACAAGATCGGGGCGGTTTTTGCGGTAACGGGACCAGCTTCTTTTCTGGGTGAGCCTGAGAAAAATACGGCTCTTATGCTACAGGAGGAGATTAACAAGGCCGGCGGAATAAACGGACATCCGCTCGAAATCATCATTGAGGACACGAAGAGCGACGAGACACAAGCAGTCCTCGCCGCAAAAAAGCTGCTGGAAAAAGACAACGTCCTGGCTATCATCGGACCTTCCACAACAGGTGAGTCTATGGCCCTTGTGCCCATTATGAACGGCGCCAA
>DATHCU010000089.1:0-3882 GCA_035319385.1 Thermodesulfovibrionales bacterium | reverse complement strand
CGTATCCAGAAATATATGAAATGCAGGTTAGGGCCATTATGGAAGCGGCCTGCGAGCTATCTAAACAGAAGGTCAAGATTATGCCCGAGATCATGATACCGTTGGTGGGACATGTAAATGAGCTTAAGCTGATGCGAGAACTGACCATAGATATTGCTGAAGAAGTGCAGAAAGCGTATAAGACCAAGGTCAATTACACCGTTGGGACGATGATAGAACTTCCGAGGGCGGCTATAACTGCCGACGAGATTGCGACTCAGGCCGATTTTTACTCCTTCGGGACCAATGACCTGACCCAGACGACGTTTGGGCTTTCGAGGGATGACGCGGGAAGGTTCCTTCCCTTCTATGTAGAAAAAGGCATTCTCGAAAATGATCCGTTCATAACGCTGGACCGGGACGGCATCGGACTATTGATGAGGATTGCCGTGGAAAAGGGCAGAAAAGTCAAAAAGAACCTCAAGATGGGTATATGCGGCGAGCATGGTGGAGATCCAAAATCGGTTGAGTTCTGCCACAAGATCGGGCTGAACTATGTGAGTTGTTCCCCCTATAGAGTGCCTATCGCAAAACTGGCAGCGGCCCAGGCGGCTCTGAAAGAGAAGTCAAAGAAAGATTTGAGCAAATCAACAGTCTAGATTTCATTAGATATATAAGACAAAAGGCCGGATACCCTGTCCGGCCTTTTTCCTCGAAATAGTCCAGTCCAGAGACCTCGTGCTTTACTTTACAGGTAGGGCAATTATATGGTATTGTTAATATTACAAAATTATTGAAAGGTGGTGAATAGATGGCTATCGAAAAGACGCAAAAACAGACAATAATAGGCGACTACAAACTTCACGATCACGACACAGGATCCCCTGAAGTTCAGATAGCGCTATTGAGTTCAAGAATAGTTTACCTGACGGAACACTTCAAAACCCATAAGAGAGATCATCACTCAAGGAGAGGTCTTCTTAAGCTGGTAAGTCAGAGGAGAAAGCTTCTTGATTATCTCAAGACATGTGATAAGGGGCGTTACGAGAAGGTAATCGAACGTTTGGAAATCAGAAAATAATGAAAAAAATCGAGATAGACGTTCGTGGCAAGAAACTCACTTTAGAAACAGGTAAGATGGCGCGACAGGCTGACGGCGCCGTAGTGGCTACTTATGGCGATACGGTTGTTCTGGCCACTGCAGTGTCGGACAAAACCCCGAGGAAGGGGTTGGATTTTTTCCCTCTGACGGTTGATTATCAGGAAAAGGCATATTCAGCGGGTAAGATACCGGGAGGTTTTTTCAAGCGTGAGGGAAGGCCTTCGGAGAAGGAAGTATTGACGTCGCGTTTGATAGACAGACCGATCAGACCCCTGTTCCCGAAGGGGTATTATTGCGAAACACAGGGAATAGCGAATGTCCTTTCATACGGAGACGAGAATATCTCGGACATTCTTGGCATTATCTGCGTGTCTTCTGCTCTCGTTATTTCTGATATCCCCTTCAAGGCACCCATAGCTGCTGTAAGAATAGGGAGGATCGCGGGCTCTTTTGTGATAAACCCTGATGTAAGGGAAGTCCTTGAGTGCGATCTGAACCTGATCGTAGCCGGCACAGAAGAGGCCGTTGCTATGGTTGAGGGCGAGGCCCAGGAGATTGCGGAAACAGATCTTCTCGAGGCCCTGGACATCGCGCACAGGGAGATTAAACTCCTCTGCGCTGCACAGAATGAACTCCGGGCCATTGCCGGCAGGGAGAAGAGGGTTGTAGAACCTCCTGCAATCAATGAGGAGATTAAGAATGCGGTGACGGAACTGTCTCTGGAGAAGATCAAGGATTCAATTACGATACCAGACAAATTGAGGAGACAGGATGCGCTCGATAAGGTGCTGAAGGAGATAGTTGAGAAACTGAATACGGGTGAAACGGACCTCTCACTGGAGATCGCTTCCGCATTCAATGATATTGAAAAGAACCTCGTCAGGGGAATGATCCTCAATGAGAACAGGAGGGCTGACGGACGGGGACCCGATACCATAAGGCCTATAAGTTCGGAGGTAGGCATACTCCCGAGAACTCACGGTTCAGCTCTCTTTATCAGGGGAGAGACACAGTGCCTTGCTGTAGTCACGCTGGGCACCTCTGACGATGAGCAGAGGATAGACTCCCTGGACGGAGAGTCTTTTAAGACATTTATGCTGCATTACAATTTCCCGCCTTTCAGTGTTGGAGAGGTCAGGCCTCTGAAGTCTCCCGGCAGACGGGAAATCGGTCACGGAAATCTGGCTGAAAGGGCGCTCAAAGCGATCATGCCGGCAAAATCAGATTTTCCTTACACCGTGAGGATTGTTTCGGATATCCTGGAATCCAACGGTTCGTCGTCTATGGCAACTGTTTGCGGTGGATCTCTGGCTCTGATGGATGCAGGCGTCCCTATCAAGACCCATGTGGCAGGCATTGCCATGGGTCTCATAAAAGAAGAAGAGAAGGTAGTTGTGCTCACAGATATCCTTGGTCTCGAAGATCATCTGGGAGACATGGATTTCAAAGTCACTGGGACTGATAAGGGTATTACCGCGTTTCAGCTTGACACAAAGATAGGTGGCATCTCACGTGACATCATGAGCAAGGCACTGGAACAGGCCCGCCAGGGGAGGCTCCATATCCTCTCGAAGATGAATGAGACCATCAGTGCCCCCAGAGAAAATCTCGCCCGCTATGCGCCGAGGATTTACACCATGCAGATCCGTCAGGACAAGATACGTGACGTAATCGGAACGGGCGGAAAAGTTATTCGCGGTATAGTTGAACAGACTGGCGTAAAAATAGATATAGAGGACAGCGGTGTTATAAGTATCGCTTCGCCTGATGGAGAATCTGCCCAGAAGGCTATTGACATCATTAACAGCATAACTGCCGAAGCCGAGCTCAACAAGATCTATCACGGCAAGGTCAAGAGGGTCGTTGACTTCGGAGCCTTTGTCGAGATAATGCCCGGCACCGAGGGGCTGCTTCACATCTCTCAAATCTCTGAAAAAAGGATAGCCAAGGTAACTGACGAATTGAATGAGGGAGATGAGGTTGACGTCAAGGTTATCGAGATCGACAAGATGGGACGGATACGTCTTTCGAGAAAAGAGGCATTGAGGGAGCAGGGCAGAGATAATACCTGAATCATGGGAGATTGGCGATAGGACAAGAAGACTTAGGGGGGATACGATGCGTTATCCCCTTTTTAGTCTCTGTTCTGAGGAAGTTGTCATCCCGCCCCTGAGAAGCAGGTGCATCATCTGCATGGATGGGGATATTACTTTCAACTCTTAGGTAAGCAAAGGAAACAGATCTATGTTCAAAAAAGAGCATTTGCAAAACGATCTTCCTGTCGTCATGGAATCGCTGAAGAACGTCCGTTCAATTGTTGTGGGCATATGGGTGAAGGTCGGTTCAAGATTTGAACGGCCCCAGCAGAACGGCATTTCCCATTTTCTCGAACACATGTTCTTCAAGGGAACAAAGACCCGCTCTGCGAAAGACATATCCTTTGAGATAGATTCCCTCGGTGGGGAGTTGAACGCCTTTACATCCAGGGAGAATACGACATTCTACGTAAAGGTTCTTGACGAGTTTCTGGAGCAGGGGCTTGATCTGCTGTCGGATATTTTTCTCAACTCCACGTTCCCGGATGAGGATATGGAGAAAGAGAAGAAGATAATAAAAGAAGAGATAAAGATGATTGAGGATACGCCCGACGATTACGTGCATGACTTGTCTAACCACACGATATGGGGCAACACGGGTCTGGGACAGTTAGTCCTCGGGAAAAGGGAAACGATCCTGTCATTTTCTAGGGAAGATATTCTTTCGCATATAAGAAAGTACTACGGAACGAGGGACATCGTTGT
>DATHCU010000088.1:0-3834 GCA_035319385.1 Thermodesulfovibrionales bacterium | reverse complement strand
AAAGGATTTCCGATCGCAACGACCCAATCTCCCACCCTCATTTTGTCGGAGTCACCTAAATGCAGTACGGGAAGGTTCTTGAAATCAGAGGAGATCTTGATGAGTGCGAGATCGGTCTTTTCATCCCTGCCTATGACCTTTGCCTGGAATTCTCTTCCGTCGGCGAGCCTTACCTTTATCTCCTCCGCTCCGGCAACAACGTGATTATTGGTGATGATATATCCATCCGAATTGATAATGAACCCTGAACCTAGGCTTCGCTGCCTCATTTCCTTGTTGGGTGTGTTTCCAAAGAAATGCCGAAAGAAGTCCCCGAAAGGACCCTCGTCAGGACCGGAGAACTCCTTGAAAGGATTACCCTCCATCTTCACCTTTGATACAGTGCTTACGTTTACAACCGCGGGTTTTGTCTTCTCCGCAAGGTCGGCAAACGACGATGGAAATCTTGTAACTTCCTCTCTTCCCATCTCGCTGGCGCAGCGCGCCGCTGGAATGCTGACGATCCCCGCAAGAACAAATGTGAAAATGCATGTCAAAACTAAAAGGGTTTTGGCTCTCATAATTACGCTCCTTCTTTTGCCATTCATGATTAAAGATTAAAGGCCGTCTTCGCCTGTCAAGACAGCAGACTTTCTCCCTTGTCAGATACTACGAACCCATCATCAAACAGCAAAAGACGTGCCGTCGAATAAGTGGTTGATTTGCACAATAATTCTGATCGTCACAAGACAATGCGGGCGGGACAAATTGCCTTGAAGACAGGCATTATTACCCGCTTTTCAGAGCCATAAGTCCTCAAAATACCCAAAAGATCAAGGGCTTATATTTCTGGATATTGACCGTTCTTATGAAGGCAGACAAGAAGAAGACAGACACTGATTAAGCCGATCCAAGATCCTCATTTGACGCCGCCGGTTCCGGAGAGATTCCGGCCAAAACGTTTTCTGAGTTCCAGAAGGCCTATAATGCATGAGACTGCCAGAGCTATGATAGCGAGTTGACCGAGCCCGACTGATACGAGATTCAGTCTTTCTCTCAGGCCGGGAAGATACATGCCGAGAAACAGGAGACCGAAAGCTGAGATGGCCCAGACGTCGATCACTTCGTTCGAGAAGATATCCCGTGAAAAAATAGATATACTCTCTGAACGGGAAACATATGCAAGCATGACATGAGCAATGATCCATGCCGAAAACGCACATGTACGGGCGTTTGGAACATCGCGGCTTTCATAGTAGAAATACAGATAGACCACGGTTACCGCCGCGAACATCACTGTCCCCTTTATCAGGATGTCTTTGACGACGCCGGCATTGAAGATACGCTCTCTGCGACTGCGGGGCGGACGGGAATGGATATCCTTCTCTTCCGGCTCCGCTATAAAGCCGACCGAGGCCGCCAGGTCCATGAGCAACTCGAGGAGTATAATCTGGACAGGAGTTAACGGCATAGGTATTCCCAGAACCACTGGCAGGAGAAAGATCATTATCAGGGCGAGCTTGACGGAAAGATAGTACTTGATACCTTTCTGGAGGTTGTCGAAGAACTTCCTGCCTTCATAGATCCCGCGGGTTATTGTTGTGAAGTTGTCATCCGCAACAACGACCTCGGCTGCTTCTCTCGCCACATCCGTGCCTTTGGTCCCCATGGCTATTCCGATATCAGCCAGTTTGAGGGCGAGGGCGTCATTGATTCCGTCACCTGTCACGGCAACCACTTCTCCTCTACTCTGCAGAGCCGCGACGATGCGCAGCTTATGTTCGGGAGTCGCTCTGGCAAAAACCCGAACAGACCCGACTATCTCCCCCAGTTCCTCATCCGATATGCCATCCAATTCCTTTCCGTTCATCGCCCTGTCTCCCGGGGCTGCAATTCCCACTTGCCCCGCAATATACCGGGCGGTGGCAAGATGATCTCCTGTAACCATGATCGTTCTGATGCCCGCGCCGGCGGTCTCCAGGATGGTCTCTCTGACGCCTTCTTTGGGCGGATCTTCAAAGCTGATCAGCCCGACAAAATCCATCCCATTTTCAAGAAGTGAGAATTCCTGGTCTCTTTCGGAACTCGTCAATTTTCTATATGCAACACCAATTACCCTTCGTCCCTTTGCTGTTTGATTCGTCAGTTCCAGCGTGATGTCCTCTGTCACGCCGCTGCAACAATCGAAGACTTCCTCGGGGGCTCCTACTGTGAACAAGCCGTAAGAGGCTCCTTCGTTCCGAAGGACGGATTTGGTTTTTCGATCACCGCCAAAATTTCTCTGTCGGATTACTTCACCGCACTTCGCTGAGATATTCAGTTCTGCGACTTTTCGCCTGACTTCCTGCTCCATGGGAGAAAAAGAATAAGTGGAGATGCAGCAGAGGGCCTTTTCGAAGACCTCCTCCTTCCTGTCCGGATATGCCGAAACGATTTGCATTCGGTTCATCGTAATTGTCCCTGTCTTGTCGCTGACTATTACAGTGGCATTGCCGAGGGTCTCTGCTGCGCGTATATGCTTTATCAAGAGGTTGCTCTTCGAGAGCTTGAATGCTCCAAGCCCCAGAACCATGGTAATGATGATCGGAAGCTCTTCCGGGATGGTCGCGAAAGAAAGGGAGAGGCCGGTTAGGATCATGGTCCTAAGGTCGCCGCCCTGTGACAGGCCCACCAGCGGAATCACTACGGAAAAGAACAGGGAAATATAGACCAATCTGCCTGCCAGAGATTTCATGGCAGATTGCAGAGCCGTTTTAGGCGGACGTATGGCTGCCAGGGACCGGGAAATTGACCCGAGCCGAGTATTTTTCCCGACAGCGCAGACCTCGGCCCTGCCTTCGCCGGTTATAACAACCGTCCCGGCATATATATCCGCGCCGGACTGTTTCTCCTGGGGAAAGGATTCTCCGGTAAGTGCCGATTCGTCAATCCTCAAGTCTTCGGCCCACCTGATCTCGGCGTCGGCAGCGATTTTGGCTCCCGGAATCAAGACCAGAAGATCACCTGTAACAACTCTCGCCGAGTCAATCTCCATTATCTTCCCGTCTCTGATTACCCGGCTTTTTGGTGCGGCTAGCCTCTCCAGGGCAGCGATGGCCTTCTTTGCCCTGAATTCGTTAATAACCTCAGCAAAGATCAGAAGAGAAATAATGAGGAAGATCGTTAATGCGTCGCCGGGCTTTCCCCAAATGCTGTAGAAAAACCCGACGACCAGAAGCAGAAGTATCATGGGTTCGGTTACTTCATGAGCTGCGATATTGAAGAAGTTGATACCCGGAGGTGCAAAAACAAGATTGGGCCCGGATTCGATAAATCTTTTTTCGGCCTCTTCTTCAGTCAGCCCGCTTACAGGCTGCTCAGGTTGTGACTTTGTTGTCGGCTTCAATCGGGTTTTCTCCCCTATGGATTTCGAACGATGATCACAGTATTTATAACATTTTTGGTCTTTTCGCTCAATCGACATCAGGCTCGAGCCCGCGTCAATACCCTCTGTAGGAAAAAGGCTTACACAAAATAGAGTCATTATCTTACAAAAAAATCAGCCTGATGCTGATATATTTAAATAGACGGCAGAGGTATATTGTAGAAAGCGAAATGCTCAGTAATGGCCCAGAGCCCTTGCCCTGGGTTGAGTTTTCAATAGATGTTTAAAATGCCTATAACAGAAAGGAGGTTGAAAATGAAAAAGACAGCCGTGGTATTTACTCTTCTCGCTCTATTGCTATCAATCGGATGTGCTTCTCAGGATTATGTGAAGCAGCAGGTGGAGCCTTTGATCGAGAGGATCAGCAAGCTCGAGGCAAAGGTGGCATCCATTGATGCGAGAGTAAATGCCCTCGAAGGGAAGGTCGCCGG
>DATHCU010000087.1:0-4915 GCA_035319385.1 Thermodesulfovibrionales bacterium | reverse complement strand
GTTGTGGATAGGAAGGGAACCATAACTTATGTCAGCCCTTCTGTTGAACGTTTTCTCGGGTACAAACCAGAGGAGTTGATTGGCAAGAGCGGGTTCAGATTCATTGTGCCATCGGATGTTCCCAGGGCCGTTTATGAATTCGGCAAGGCTATATTGACGAAGGAAGTTGTCATCCCCAATTCCTTCCGCATTCAGCGGAAGGACGGCCTGGAGTGTGTTCTGGAAGGGATCGGCAAGAACCTGCTGGATAATCCTTCGGTTAAAGGCTTTGTTATGAACGTGCGCGATATCACAGAGCGCAGGCGGGCGGAGGAAGAACTCAGGGATAGAGAACAAGAATTAGGCATAAAGACTCAAAGTCTAGAGGAAGCGAATATCGCCCTGAAAGTACTGCTGAAGAGACGGGATGAAGACAAGACAGATCTCGAAGACAGGATTCTGCTAAATGTCAAGGAACTGGTTACCCCGTACTTGGACAAGCTGAAGATGTCCGGCCTGGATGAAAACCAGAAGACCTATGTGAGTATCCTAGAGTCGCATCTGGAGGATATTGTCTCACCGCTTTCACATAAGTTGTCCTCCATGTTTTTGAACTTCACCCCTACTGAAATACAAGTGGCTGATCTGCTTCGCCAAGGCAAGTCAAACAAAGAGATAGCAGACTTGTTTAATTGCGCTCCGAGAACAATCGCATTTCACCGGGACAATATCAGGAATAAACTCGGGATCAAGAACAGAAAAAGAAATCTCAAATCCTACCTTTTGTCGCTGCGAAGCAAATAGCTGTCTTTTTACTGGCGATTTACTGTCGTTATTCTGATGTTTAATTTTGCTTCTGATATTCCAAAATATACGTGACACAAATTCACGAGGTCTGGCCGTTGCCGGTCGGGCCGAATAAGGGGTATGTGTGCCACAGGTTTTAGCGAGAGGTGTAAACTTCCTCTATACGAAGCAGTTCATTGTGAACAAACATGGAACTGAAACATGGAAACTGTTGATTCAATCCCTTTCCGAAGACGCCCGTAAGACCTGGAGTGACATCCTTGTTCCTATACAGGACTATCCTTTCTCGCTTTTCAAAGAAATGATATCTGCTCTGACTCTGGCGTTAAACATCAGACAGGACTCCGAGCTTGCCTGCATCTACGAATACATAGCGGATCAAAGCCTCAGTAGATTGCATAAGATATTCTTCAGGTTAACAAATCCCTCGTTCGTAATAAAGAACTACCCCACTCTTTGGAGCAGGTTCTTCAACACCGGAAAGGTGGAAGTTCCGGTGTCTGAGAGTGGGCATGCGGTACTGAAGTTTTCGTTGCCCGAAATCTTTCTCGACTGGCTGGAACCGGCCTGTCTCGGATATTCAAGGAAAGCGGTTGAAATGGCGGGAGGGAAGAACTTAACCATGGAAATGAAGGGAGCCCTTAAGATATCCCCCGATCTCTGGGAGATAGTCTGTGAACTGCATTGGCTCGAGCAATGAGCAGTTCGCAGGATATACACGACGCTGCACTGTGAAGATGGAATACCAGAATCATAGAATACTGATCGTTGAGGATGACAGATATGTCGCTATGTGTATCAAGCAGACGCTGGAGAGCTTTGGGTATAATCGCGTAGATATAGCTTTCTCAGGGGAAGAGGCTATTGAGAAGGCAAAAGAGACGCGCGCCGGCGTGGTCCTGATGGATATCGTTCTAAGGGGTAAGATCGACGGGGTCGAAGCTGCCAAGATGATAAAAGAACAATTTGGCATACCGATTATCTATCTTACAGGTGCCTCAGACGAGAAGACGGTAAAAAGGGCAAAGGAAACGAACCCTGTCGGGTATCTTCTCAAACCATTTCAGCAGAGGGACCTTCAACAGGGGATTGAGTTTGCGCTCAGGCTTCACGGATAATATCGCCCGTTCTCAAGAATTGCACATAGCGGTTATTTGATGCTTCACATCATCTGAGAGAACGGCAGGTTATTGAATTATGCTGCTGATTCGCCGGAGGATGTCTCCAAAATCTTTCTCCTGAAGCGTCCTTGCGTCGAACAATAAGGAATCGTCCTTGATCCTGGCGATGATAGCAGGACTCCCCTTTCTCAATTTCTCTTCAAGTTCATTGACCGTGATATTGGCCGGTTTAACCGATATCGCATAAGTTGGAAGGTCCATCTCGGGCAGTGAGCCCCCGCCCGCTCTTGACGTATCGGTCACGACCTTAATGACAGCGCCCGGAATGTGTCTCTTAAGCTTTGCGGCGAGGATATTAGCCCTCTTTCTTATCACTTCAGGTCTTTGGAGAAGCATTCTGAGCGTCGGTATGTTCTCTACGGCCCGTTCTTCATCAACATATTCCATCAGGGTAGCCTCGAATCCGGCAAGCGTCAGCTTGTCTATTCTAACCGCCCTTGTGATCGGATTCTTCTGGATTCTTCCTATAGACTCCTTCTTGCCGACAATAACCCCTCCCTGGGGACCTCCGAGAAGCTTGTCGCCGCTGAATGTTGTTATATCGACGCCTGTCTTCACGATGTCTCTGACCGAAGGCTCGTCATGTATCCCGTAAGGTCTCAAGTCCATGAGACACCCGCTGCCGAGGTCGAACATGACAGGGATTTGTCGTTTCTTCCCGAGTCTGGCGAGGTCCTCGATGGAAACTTCTTCAGAAAATCCCACAATCCTGTAGTTTGATTTGTGCACCTTGAGAATCAGCGCCGTATTTTCATTGATAGCCTTTTCATAGTCGAAGAGATGGGTCTTGTTGGTAGTTCCCACTTCCCGCAGGATGGCCCCGCTTGCAGCCATTACATCAGGGACCCTGAAAGACCCTCCGATCTCGACCAGTTCGCCCCTCGACACGATGACTTCCCTGCCCTTTGCCAGGGCATTCAGGCAGAGAAGGACGGCTGCGGCATTATTGTTAACGATAAGCGCGTCCTCGGCCCCCGTTGTCTCCCGGAGGATACGTTTTACATGGGTGTACCTCTTTCCTCTTTTACCCTCATCAATGTCGTATTCAAGGTTGGAATAACTTGCCGAGACCCTCTTTATGTTCTCCACAATCTTGTCAGACAGGATAGAGCGGCCAAGATTGGTGTGGATGACGACGCCTGTGGCATTTATCAAAGGCTTCAGGCTGTAAGAGGAGAGCCTCTTTATATTGGCCTCAATATCCGGCGTCATGCCTTCCGGCGAAAGATCGGTTTCAGATCCTTCCAAAATCCCTTTCCTTCTGCAGTCAATTGCTTCCCTGACAGCCTGCAACACAAATTTTCTGGGGAATTCCTTCAGCCAGTCCACGCCTTGCCCACTCTTCAGGATTTCGTCCACAGACGGGAGATCAGCCAGCATCTTCTGTTTGACACGCATGTATTTTTCTACCATAGAAGAGAATCTGCGGTCAATGAATTTAATTGTCCGGCCCAAACTTTTCAAGCCATTGAATATTGTGTCTGTGGTAAAATAAAGAGTCTATGTTTTACGATATCCACGAGGAGTGCGGGGTATTTGGCATATACGGACACCCCGAAGCAGCCAACCTAACCTATCTGGGACTCTATGCCCTCCAGCACAGGGGACAGGAAGGAGCTGGTATTTGTTCTTCTGATGGAAGGCAATTATACCTTGAAAAATCAATGGGATTGGTTGCCGACATCTTCAGCGAAAAGAGGCTCAGGCGTCTGCCGGGCTATATGGCGATAGGTCATAACCGCTATTCAACTGCGGGCAGCAGTGTCATGAAGAACGTCCAGCCCATCGTGGCTAACTTCGCGCTCGGCACCCTTGCCATAGCCCATAACGGAAACCTTGTGACCGCACCGGAATTGAGGGCTTCTCTTGAGGGAGAGGGTGCCATCTTTCAATCTTCTTCGGACAGCGAAGTGATCGTGCATCTCATCGCCCACTCCAAAGGGAATGAATTCTACGAAAGGGTAGCTCATTCGGTATCACAGATAAGCGGATCCTTCAGCCTCCTAATCATGCGTGAGAAGGAAATGATCGCGATAAGGGACCCTTATGGCGTGAGGCCGCTCAGCCTTGGCATGAAAGACGGCGCCTATGTAGTCGCTTCCGAGACATGTGCATTTGACCTTATCGGCGCTACTTATATACGCGACGTAGAACCCGGAGAGATTCTTATTATCAACGATCAGGGGCTCGAGTCGCTGAAGATATTCAGCAGTCATCGAAAAGCCTTCTGTGTCTTCGAATTCATCTACTTTGCAAGGCCTGATAGCAATATCTTTGGCGGCATCAATGTCAACGAGATGAGAAAGGAATTCGGGAGACAGCTTGCGAGGGAATCCTCTACAGAGGCCGACCTAGTGATACCCGTGCCTGACTCCGGGGTGCCCGCGGCAATTGGATTTTCGGAAGAGTCGGGAATCCCGTTTGATTTCGGTCTGATCAGAAACCATTACATCGGCAGGACATTTATCGAGCCGAAGAACAATATCAGACATTTCGGGGTAAAGATAAAGCTCAACCCGGTCAGAAAACTTCTTGAGGGCAAGAGGTTGATAGTCATAGATGACTCGATTGTGAGGGGCACTACGAGCAAGAAGATAGTCAAGATGCTGAGGGAAGGGGGCGGCGCCAAGGAAGTTCACCTTAAGATAAGCTCACCTCCGACTATAGGCCCCTGTTTTTACGGTATAGATACACCGACCAGACGCGAACTGATAGCCTCAACTCATCTGGTAGACGAAATCAAGAAATATGTGACCTCTGACTCCCTTTCGTATTTGAGCATTGAAGGCCTTAAGAAGATAGTCCCCTGTTCTCAGAATTTCTGTACAGCCTGTTTTGATTGCGACTATCCCATCCACTTCCCCGGAGAACATCTCAAGCAGATGGAATTTCTGTTCAGGTAGACCTTGACTACCTGCGCTTTGAGAGATATATTCAGGGTCAACCTC
>DATHCU010000086.1:0-2013 GCA_035319385.1 Thermodesulfovibrionales bacterium | reverse complement strand
CTTTGTTGATAAAGACCGTGGTCCCTGTCCCGGACTGCTGCGGGCTGCAGACATAGTCTTCGGGATTAACGCTGGCTGCCCGAGCATTTTTTATCTCTTTTGTATATATGTAAAATTCCCCGGCTTCTTCTTCAATCCTGTCGATTTCAGCACCGGAATGTTTTAGAAACCTGATCACGTTGTCGCGCGATTCCCCCGTGCTTACAATGATAACTAGGGAATCACCATCGGCTTTTTCGAATGCGTCCTTGGTCCTGATAACAGGCTGTGGACACGGCAATCCTCGTGCATCAATCTTTACGGACATGATCACGCCTCCTTGGTCAGGAAAACTATTGAATGGAATATGCAGACAGGCATTCCGGACAGCACATTAAGGGGCTAGACGAATGTGAATTGTCGGTTCCGTTCCGTTTCTTCATCTCTTTCCCAGAGGTGAACGGAATCATACGCAACACTATGCTGCCTCAGAATATCCTCGGTGTCATTCTTCTCTTCCCACAATACCTTGCAGCAGAACCCACATTCTGAACTGAACTGCCTGGGCACAGGTATCGTCTCAGACCGTCTGCCGGTCTTCTCCAGAACCCTTTTTGCTTTCAATGCGAAATGGGAATTGTGAAACGTTATTATGGCGAAGGCAATCATATTACCTATATTCTCAACTAATTATATAAAGAAAACAAATAGTAATTAGCTATGGACAATGAATCAAACATAGAAATTATCTATAGACAGGAGCGATGACACAAAGCGCATCGATGATGTATCATTTCAGGTATATCATGAACAAAACGCCGAAACTTATGGAGAAGGTACGCGCCGCCGGTTGAGCGGCCAAGATAAGTCCGGGGGACTTGGAAGAGATACTGAGCGGCCTTCCTTTGGAAAAAAACCCTGATCTTCTTGTCGGTGCGGAGAACTGCGCGGATGCGGCTATTTACAGGCTTACGTCTGATATAGCTATCGTGCAAACCGTTGACTTCTTTACTCCCATCGTTAACGATCCTTATGATTTCGGGCGTATTGCCGCGGCAAACTCGCTGAGCGACGTCTATGCCATGGGCGGAAAACCCCTGACTGCGATGAACATAGTCTGCTTTCCAGTCAAGGATATGGATAAGGCCATTCTGAAGGCTATCCTTGAAGGCGGACTGCAAGTGATACATGAGGCCGGGGCTGTTATGGCTGGAGGCCACAGCGTCGAGGATCCGGAGATAAAGTATGGGCTTTCAGTTACAGGCGTGGTTCATCCCGAGCGATTTGTCAGCAATGCAGGCGCTAGACCAGGAGATCTTCTCATCCTGACAAAACCTCTCGGGACAGGCGTATTGACGACGGCACTCAAGGGCGGACTGCTCAACGAGAAGATTACGGCAGAAGTGACAAGCCTTATGGCAACGCTGAACCGGTCGGCTTCCGAGGCGATGATGGAAATCGGAGTCAACTCGGCAACTGATATAACCGGATTCGGGTTGTTGGGTCATGCCCTGGAAATGGCGAGGGCCGGCAGTGTCGGAATAAAGATCTATGCGGACAGGGTTCCGATAATTCCGGATGCATCGACATTCGCCTCGATGGGAATCGTTCCGGAGGGCAGCCACCGCAACAGGAATTTCTGTTCTAAACATGTGCGTATTTCATCGAAGATCGATACCCTGATACTGGACCTGCTGACGGACGCCCAGACATCCGGAGGCTTGCTCATCTCGGTCCCCGCCGGAAAGGCCAATGAACTGTTAGCTAGACTATCCGAAAAGAGTACTCCAGCGGCAGGAATAATCGGCGAAGTCTTTCAGACAGAAGATGCGATGATTGAAGTGATCTGAAAATAGACTTCACGGCAACAATACTTAAAGACGCAGTTCGGGTAGGCGTCGGCTCTGCAGAGATATAATCAGGCAGATGTCTTCTTCCATCTGTTTAGGACGTATCTCCGGAATATCTCATAAGTCCTGGGAAGAGAAACATTCTTATAGGTAGCCAGGTAAAACCGCCGTTTCATCTGAAGAT
>DATHCU010000085.1:0-2130 GCA_035319385.1 Thermodesulfovibrionales bacterium | reverse complement strand
GCCGACAAGGGTTGTCAGTTTCATTAATCCATCCTGCACACTCACAAAGGAAGCCTCGATTTCGTCTCCTTCGCGCACTCTGCTAACACCGTGTTCATCAAGAAACTCGGCCAGGTCCACTACCCCTTCGCTCTTTACGCCGAGATCAATAAAGACCAGGTCTCCAGAGACACTTACAACTCTTGCTTTAACCTTCTGACCGGGCTGCAGTCTCTTTCCCATCGTGCTCTTGTCAAGCATCGAGGCAAAACTCTCTTCTTCCGCCTTGATCGTTTCCTCTCCCCCAGAATCCGCTACTCTATTTTCCACATCTTTGTCAGACATTGTCCTTTACCTCTCCATTAGAATTGAAAAGTCCGTAACTCCGGAACCTTGATAGCCGATAATCTTGCTGCTGGGTACCCGCTGAGCCAGAGTTCCCCACGCCCTTCTCCGTGCGTATTAGTCTTACTCCGCTGCATCTTTCTTCATCTTAATCCCCCAAAAGACCAGGGAAATCAATAGGAAAAGACCACAATAAAAAAGGCCACAAAGCTAAAAATCTTTGAGGCCTCATCAGAAATATCGACAAGAACAGATTCTCAGTGCATTGTTATTATCCCATATACGTAGAATAATATCAACTCCGTAGTCGGTAGAATATGTAGGCCGGTTTAGGAATGTGCGACTTCCTCTCTCACAATGACTGAGAGGTTCATTAACAGTTTATGCGGAATGAGGGAGTCGCTCGCTGACAGAGACAGCAGCGCAGATATGAAGCCTGCGAGGTGCCGGGACATAAAAGGGCTGAATGAAATCAGCCCTTTTATGCGATTGCTCTGAGTTGCACCCGTTGACCCAGAGAACATGAGGTGTTTGACCCACCTGACATTGACTATAGCAGCTGCTATCGTTTATGTCAAGAGAACCGGTTCTCCTTTCCTAATTAAGAAGCACTTGCGATAGATTTACCAGCTGCTTCGCAACTTATCAGAATGCCCTATGCGAAAAACAGCAGACATGTTACATTATCATCTAAAAAGACGGCACACGGATTATCGGAGGATGACATGCGAAAGACCTGCTGGAATTTACTCATAACATTTCTTCTATTGACGTTTTGCGCTGCCGCCGCCAGTGCGGAGCAGAAAGAGATACGTCTCCTATACATGAACGATTTTCATGGTTTTGCCGAGCCGCATAAACCTCTGGGATCGCAGGAAATGCTTGGAGGGATAGCTTTCCTGGCCGCCAAGGCGGAGAAACTGAGGACAGAGAAGCCCTCTCTGCTTCTCGCTGCCGGAGATATGATTCAGGGTAACAACTGGGCCAATTTGTTTCACGGCAGATCTGTAATCGAAGTGATGAACGCAATGAAATTTGATGCCATGGTAGTCGGCAACCACGAATTCGATTTCGGACAGGAGATATTGAAGAAAAGGATTTCCGAAGCCAGCTTTGCGATTCTGGGAGCAAACGTCGAGGGCCTGACCGGACTGAGACCCTTCATCGTGAAGGAAGTCGCGGGAATCAGGGTAGGCATTATCGGTGTGGTTACAGAAGATGCCCCTGTTTCAACACATCCAAGAAATGTCGGCGGCCTGATATTCCATAAGCCCTCCGATTCGATCAGGAAATATATGGCTGAACTCCGCAAGGAAAGCGACATTATCGTGGTTCTTTCTCACGACGGATATGTCAACGACAAGGAACTCGCAGAGCAGATTCACAATATCGGAGTCATTGTCGGAGGACATTCACACACCAGACTTCTCAACCCTGTTGTTGTCCGCAAGACAATCATCGTCCAGGCATGGGAACATGCAAAGGCTCTCGGAGTTCTTGACCTCACCGTGGAAGATGGAGAGATAAAGGGCTTCAGGGGGCATCTTGAAGAAATAAAACCCGCCGCGGACGGCGAGGACAAAGCTGTTTCCGCCATATCAGGGAAATATCGCCGCGATGTGGACACTGTTCTGAACGAGACTATCGGAGCAACCAGTGTTGATCTTGACGGGGAGAATGTGAGGACTCGGGAGACAAACCTTGGTGACTTCATTGCCGACATCATGAAGAATGCCTCCGGTTCCGACATAGCTCTCATCAACGGAGGTACTATCAGGACAAGCATAAGGAAAGGCGTGATCAAGG
>DATHCU010000084.1:0-4394 GCA_035319385.1 Thermodesulfovibrionales bacterium | reverse complement strand
TTTTTCTGTCTCCAGAATACTGGTCTCCCTTCTCGAAAAAGGCGTTATTGAGACAAGGGAAGCGGTGCCGGTCATAACAGAGGCGCCGGCAGTTGAAACAAAGAAACGTGAAGTTTCCTTGTCGTTTCTGCCTTTAATTGTTGTTGCTATCGCCTTTGTGTTCTCCAGTCTATCTTTCTTTGTGGATTCGGGACATGTACTCAGAAAGTTCCGGGCATCAAGGGACATCGACGATCTCAGGTTCCAGGCAGAGATTTACCGGTATCAACACGGTGCCTTCCCGGAGAGACTTGACAATATTGCAGTGAGAGACGATCCCTGGGGACATCCCTTCATCTACAGACTGGAAGGAGATCATTTCATAGTCCTAAGTGCCGGTGAAGACGGCAGAGAAGGGACAGGAGATGATATTTATTAGATGAAGGCCGTTGTTTTGCTGAGCGGGGGTGTCGACTCCTCAACTACGCTCGCCATGGCGCAGGCCGATGGCTTTGAGGTATATGCCCTGAGCTTTGATTACAACCAGAGGCACAAGAGGGAACTCGAATCTGCAAAGGCGGTAGCGTCCTCTCGCGGGGTGAAAAAACATCTCGTAATCAACTTTGATCTGAGAGAGATTGGCGGTTCAGCCCTTACATCCGAGATCGAGGTGCCGAAAGACCGGTCAGGGGGTGCATCGGCCGCGATTCCCGTGACGTATGTTCCCGCTCGTAACACTATCTTCCTGTCTTTTGGGCTTGCATGGGCCGAGGTCCTTGAGGCCGGACACATTTATGTCGGGGCAAATGCTATTGACTACAGCGGATATCCGGATTGCCGCCCGGAATATCTCAAGGCCTTTGAGAAGATGGCTAATCTTGCCACCAAGATATCCGTTGAAGGCGGATTTCAGTTCAGTATCAGGGCGCCACTTGTTTTGATGACGAAGGCGGACATTATCAGGGAAGGGGCAAGGCTCGGTCTTGACTATTCATTGACCTGGAGTTGTTATGACCCACAGTATTCGGGACACAACGGCGGCGCAAGTCCTCTTGATGCGTATAAACCCTGCGGCAGGTGTGACAGCTGTGTTATCAGGGCAAAGGGCTTTAAGGACGCGGGCATGGAAGACCCCCTTTTAGGTCATTGATCCGGCTCAGAGGTCATCATCTCATCTGTCTCCATTTTTTTAAGGGAGAAGGATATCCTCCTGAATTTGTTGCCTACCTCGGAAGTATTCTGGAGAGAGCTGCCCAGGGCGAACAGATAGAAGTTGTCTCCGGTCCCGACGATGTCTGCGAGAAGTGTCATTTCCTCAAAGTTGGCCGATGTCTATTCAATGCGAACGCAGACGAGGAAATCAGGAAGATGGACGAGGCTGCAGTTCTGTTGCAGAGGACGAAAAAGAATGAGGTCGTATCTTGGCGGGATATGAGAGAAAATCTCCCCCTGGTATTCAACTCGTGGTTTAAGAAATATTGCGGAGTCTGCGAGTGGCGTCAGTCCTGTGAAAAGGAAGAGGAGTTCCGCTCTATGTCGGACATGGGCGCTCCGTGAAGCAACTGAGGATCAATTTCGACGAGATCCAGAAGGCTATGGAGGACATCTCGAGGGACTCTTTCGACTATTTCTTCGACACGGAGACAGGTGAGGTAATCACCTTTTCCGAGGAGATTCTGAATGAGGTCAAGTCCAGACTGTATGAGAGCGATTCGGAAGAGATAGATGAAGATGTCGAATGTATGGAATATGACGAGGAGCCGGACATACCCTACTGGATGGAAGACGAAGTCGAACTCGCCATGGAAATACTGTTCGACACGAAGGGCAGGTATGCGAGGATACCGGAAAGGGCGTCGTCGGCCGCTTTTCAAGTGATGACCGAATATATAGACACGGTTGAAGACCCGGAGCTCAGGAGGCTTCTCGCTGCTTCAGTAGAGGGGAAGGGCGCATTCAGGAGATTCAAGGATGTTCTTATAGAGTATGCCAAAGAGAGAAAAAGATGGCACGGGTGCAATGCGAAGGCTGCCAGAAAAGAGATTGCTCAATGGCTGCTTTCTATAGGCATAGAGCCTGTATAATAATTGTTTTTGAAAGACTGTTTTTGATAAACTTAGAGGAGTGATTCGCCTTTAGACCGTCTCAAACATTTATCTACTGCCATGAATTATGCAAAAGTGATGAAGGAATTCAGAAAGAAGAAGGTCCTTGTTGTCGGTGACCTCGTTCTGGACCGGTACATATGGGGCAAGGTGAGCAGGATATCTCCCGAGGCGCCGGTGCCGATAGTTGAGGTCACGGACGAGGTGTTCAACCTCGGAGGGGCTTCGAATGTCGCCAATAACATCGTTGCCCTCGGAGGACAAGCGACGATAGTCGGAGTAGCGGGGGGAAATGACCGGGGGGGAGAGGTCCTTCGGAAGATGTTCCAAGCCCGCGGCATCCGCTTTGACGGAGTATATTGGAGTTCAAGGCCCACAACGATGAAGACGCGCGTTATAGCCCATAGTCAGCAGGTGGTCAGGTTCGACAGGGAGGACAGGACCAGGATTGCGGGCAGTGCCCTTAAGAGTCTCCTGAATTACCTGCGGTTCGAGGTTCAGGGATATGACGCGGTGATCATATCAGATTACAAGAAAGGTGTCATCTCTTCGGGACTGGTGCGTGAAATCATGAAGATCGCAAGCCCGGAGCATATCTTTGTCTCGGTTGATCCGAAGGTCGGCCACTTCCATTGCTACAAGGGCGTTTCATTGATAACTCCGAATGTCCATGAGGCGTCTCAGGCATCGGGCATAGAGATCAGGGACGAGAGGTCTCTCATAAATGCGGGTCGCGCTCTTTTGAGGAAGGTGTCCTGCGATGCCGTCCTTATTACACGGGGAGAGCACGGCATGAGCCTCTTCAGGAAAAACAAGGTCGTGCACATCCCGACCGTTGCAAAGAATGTGTATGATGTTACCGGCGCCGGAGATACAGTCATTGCCACATTCACCCTTGTTCACGCTGCGGGTGCGAGCATGGAGGAGGCTGCGGTAATAGCAAATCATGCGGGCGGGATAGTTGTGGGCGAGGTGGGAACGGCGGTTGTCACACCTGGGCAGTTGGAGAAATCGCTGAGTTCCAACGCGGCTCTGAAGATACGGGAATTCTCCTATAACTGAGTTGCTGCCCCTTATTCCATCTGATCGGATATGACAAAAGCCGTAGCGCTCCTCTCGGGAGGACTCGACAGCACCCTGGCAATTCTTGCGGTCCTGCGGCAGGATATCAAGGTCACAGCGATAAAATTCCTCACGCCTTTTGATCCTGAGATTTCAGACGCCTCATCTCATCTCAGAGACCCGTATCCACTCGCTCAAAGATTCGGCTTTGATGTAGAGGTGCGGGGGCTGGGCACCGAGTTCCTCGATATGGTAAAGAATCCTAAACATGGGTATGGCAAGAATATGAACCCGTGCATCGACTGCAGAATCCTCATGCTAAAACACGCAAAAAAAGTCATGCAGGACAAGGGAGCTGACTTTATCGTGACCGGCGAGGTGCTGGGTCAGAGACCCATGAGCCAGAAAAGAGACATGCTCTATCATATCGACAAAGAGGCTGGAGTTGTGGGCATGGTGTTGAGGCCTCTTTCAGCCAGACTTCTGAGAAATACCATAGCCGAAGAGAAAATGATCGTCGACAGGGAGCTGCTTTATGCGCTAAACGGCAGGTCAAGAAAACCGCAGATGACCCTGGCAAGGGAATTCGGGCTTCAGGATTATCCCAAACCCGCGGGCGGTTGTCTCTTGACAGAGCCTTTATTTGCACACAGGCTGGCAGATTTGCTGAAACATAGCTCATCTCCTGCCCTGCGGGACATCGACCTGCTGAGGACGGGCAGGCATTTCCGCGTCTCTCCCCTCTGCAAGATTATCGTGGGCAGAGATGAACGCGAGAACGATCTGATCCAGTCATTGTCTCTCTGGGGCGATGGTCTTCTGCACGTTGAAGAATGGGGCAGCCCAATGACAGTGATATCCGGAGAGATTACTGAAGAGCGCATAAGGATTGCTGCGTCGATATGCGCGCGGTACTCGGATGCGAAGCACCTCTCTCTGATAGATGTTCGCATTGAACATATGGGCCGCTCCGAATGTGTCAGCGTTCAACCCGCGAGCGAAGAGTGTATACGGGCTTACAGGATATGAAGACCGTTTGAGGCGCCTGCCGGCTGGGACTTGACCTGCCCTTCCGTTCTATTGGATAAACCGTCACGTAGAAGAGGCCTGTCCATTTCTTGAGTCCCGCTATCCGTGGCAAAATTCCTTCTGCCGAGGCAGTTTGCCCCCTGCTTGCTTCCGCATCAGACCCTGAATGCATCAATAAATAGGCGCTTCTTATGATGGTATAGCAAATGCATATGGCAC
>DATHCU010000083.1:0-3861 GCA_035319385.1 Thermodesulfovibrionales bacterium | reverse complement strand
TGTTGACAAGGTGGCTAAGGGTGTTATCCCTCCGACGATAACCGACAATTACAAGGGACAGTACAACGTCATCAAGAACAACCTCAATGCAATGGTCAAGATGATGAACGAACTGCTTGCGGAGACTGATAAGATCATCAGGGCGGCAGCGGACGGAGAGCTGGACAGGCGTGCCGATGCAACCCTGTTTGTGGGCGGCTGGAACAAACTCGTAGCCGGTGTGAATGACACGATCACGAATATCGTTAATCCCCTAATGGTGACTGCGGACTATGTTGACAAGGTGTCAAAAGGCATAATTCCACCGAAAATAGCTGCCGAATATAAAGGTCAGTACAATATCATCAAGAATAATTTGCATATGCTCATTGACTCCATGAATGAGGTGACTTCGGTTGCTGAGGAGATAGTTGGCGGGAACCTGCTCGTCAAGGTGAGAGAGCGCTCGGCTGAGGACAAGCTGATGCAGACACTTGCGGGGATGGTTGCCAAACTGACTGATGTAGCGTCAAATATACAAGAGGCCGCTGACCAGGTGGCGAGCGGAAGCCAGGAGATGAGCGCCTCGTCCGAACAGTTGTCACAGGGCGCAACTGAACAATCGTCATCCGTCGAGGAAGTGTCGTCTTCAATGGAGGAGATGTCCTCAAATATCAAACAGAATGCCGACAACGCCCAACAGACCGAGAAGATCGCATTAAAGGCGGCCGGGGATGCGAAGGAAGGTGGCAAGGCAGTGGCTGAGACTGTAGGCGCGATGAAGGACATCGCCGGAAAGATAACCATTATTGAAGAGATCGCTAGACAGACAAACCTGCTTGCGTTGAACGCGGCCATTGAAGCTGCGCGGGCCGGAGAGCACGGCAAAGGATTCGCGGTTGTTGCCGCCGAAGTCAGAAAACTGGCGGAAAGAAGCCAGACAGCTGCCGGCGAGATCAGCAAGCTTTCATCCTCAAGTGTACAGATTGCTGAGAAGGCAGGCGAGATGCTCCAGAAGATAGTGCCCGATATACAGAGGACCGCAGAGCTTGTTCAGGAGATTAATGCAGCGAGCGGCGAACAGAATTCGGGTGCTGAGCAGATCAACAAGGCAATACAACAGTTGGATCAGGTCATTCAGCAGAACGCAAGTGCGGCGGAGGAGATGTCATCCACGTCCGAGGAACTAGCCGGCCAGGCGGAAGAGTTGCAGAACACTATAGCGTTCTTCAAGATTGGAGAGACCAGCAAGAGGAGCAGACCTGGCGCGCACAGGAACGTTCACAGCAAGGTTAAGATTGCTCACTTGTCGCGCAGGGAAGAGAGGGCGCCTGCACTCTCGGCCAGCAGAAGCGGCAGGGTTACAGGCGCAGTCCTTGACATGGACAGTGGCGGAAACGGTGGCAACGGCAACCATGACGATTCTGAATTCGAGAAATTTTAGGGGGTGCCGAGATGAGTATAACAGGAATAGCGGAGACGACACAGTATCTGACTTTTAAACTGGATGAAGAGGTGTTCGCACTGGACATCTCAAAGGTGCGGGAGGTGCTTGATTTTACGACCATTACAAAGGTTCCCAGGACGCCGGACTTCATGCGTGGAGTGATAAACCTCAGGGGAAGTGTGGTGCCGGTTGTGGATATGCGGCTGAAGTTTGGAATGCCCGCCACGGAGAAGACCGTGAACACCTGCATAATCATCGCGGAGATAGCGCTTGACGGAGAGAGTACGATACTTGGTGCGCTGGCGGATTCGGTGCAGGAGGTTATGGACCTTGAGCCGGACCAGATAGAACCTGCGCCGAGGATAGGGACGAGGCTCAGGACCGAGTTCATAAAGGGCATGGGCAAAAGGGAGAACAATTTCATCATGATCCTGGACATCGACAAGGTGTTCTCGACGGATGAACTCGCAATAGTGGAAAGATCAGGCTCAAACATAACGACAGACGCATTTGCGGCTAACTGAGATATGCAATAGTGAAAGGAAATTCCTGAGTATGCATGCAGTTGATATCAGCAGCAATGATGCAGCATCAGTGACCATGTCGAAAGCGGATTTCAGCCGCATGAGTGAATTTATATATAGCGAATGCGGTATCAAGATGTCAGTCTCAAAAAAGGTCATGCTCGAATCCCGGTTGAGAAAGAGACTACGGGCTCTTGGACTGACATCATATGGAGAATATTGCTCATATCTGTTCAGCAGTGCCGGCATGGAGCATGAAATTATACATATGATTGACATGGTCACGACCAATAAGACCGACTTCTTCCGCGAGCCTGCGCATTTTGATTATCTTACAAAGCATGCGCTGCCGGAGCTGCTTAATTCTTACGAATCCGGACTAAGGAAGGCGGTTCTGATCTGGAGTGCGGGCTGTTCTACGGGTGAAGAGCCATATACGCTGAGTATGGTAGTAAATGATTTTTCTGAATCCATAAGCGGCTACAGGTACAATATCCTTGCAACAGACATCTCCACCCGGGTCTTGAATGCCGCAAAATCCGGAACATACCTTGCGGAGAGGGTCGAGCCTGTGCCTGCCGTGATGAAGAGAAAGTATCTCCTGCGCAGCAAGGACAGGAGCAAGGGATTGGTTAGGGTTGTCCCTGAATTGAGGAAGCGTGTGGAATTCAGGCGGCTCAACTTTATGGATAGCGACTTCGGGATGCGTGACCCCGCGGACATAATATTCTGCAGGAATGTAATCATATATTTTGACAGGAGGACACAGGAGTCTCTGATCAGCCGTTTCTGCAGGTACCTGAGGCCGGGAGGCTATCTCTTCATGGGGCATTCGGAGACTCTTTTTGGGATGGATGTGCCCCTCGTTCAGGTCGCCCCAACCATATACCGGAAAAGACGATGAAGCCGGACGTGAAGGACTATCTGGAGCTCTATCTGAAACCCGGAGAAATAATCCTGACGGACAAAGCGTCAGCTATTACTACCGTGCTGGGCTCATGCGTCTCGGTTACCATGTTCAGCCCGCAGGTCAGACTCAGCGCGATATGCCACAACCTTCTGCCGGCTTGCAAGAACGGGAGCGCCTGCAGCGGAAGCTGTCCCGAAGCGTTCAGATATGTCGAGTGCACTATCAGGAGGATGGCGCAGGAGTTCTCCGTGCGCGGGATTGACCAGGCGGGCATCGAGGTGAAACTCTTCGGCGGCTCCGATATGTTCGAGCCGTGCGGGGGCGGCAACAAGGCTCTGACCATAGGTAAACAGAACATAGAGACTGCGCTGAAGATTCTGGGAGAGTTGGGACTCAGGATAGCCGCTTTCGATACCGGCGGGAAACGGGGCCGGAAGATCGTT
This sequence comes from Thermodesulfovibrionales bacterium, assembly GCA_035319385.1. GTDB lineage: Bacteria > Nitrospirota > Thermodesulfovibrionia > Thermodesulfovibrionales > SM23-35 > DYFC01. The sequence continues at coordinate 558 of DATHCU010000083.1, read as the reverse complement.
TTTCATACTCATAACGGCGAGGTGTACCTGAAGCGGCTCAGCAAAACAGACATAAAGGAATGCTGCAGTGGATAAGAAGATCAGGGTGCTCATAGTGGACGATTCAGCTGTTGTCAGGAATACTCTTGAAGAGATACTCTCATCAGACCCGAAAATTGAGGTGATGGCGACAGCCGGAGACCCGTTCATCGCCGCGGATAAGCTGCGCCATGAAGTGCCGGATGTGATGACACTGGACGTTGAGATGCCCCGCATGGATGGGATAACATTCCTCCAAAAAATCATGACCCAGCACCCTATACCTGTTGTGATCTGCTCTAGTCTGGCAGAAGGCGGGTCTGAAACAGCGCTGAAGGCCCTTGAATACGGGGCCGTCGAGATCATTCAGAAGCCTCGTATGGGCACAAAACAGTTTCTTGAGGAATCCAGGATCCGCATCTGCGATACTGTCAAGGCTGCGGCGAGAAGCAGGGTGCAAAAGATATCTGAGAGCAGGTTCCATGTTCAACCCAAATTGAATGCGGATGCGGTGATCTCAAGACCGGCCTCAAAGGCGAT
>DATHCU010000082.1:0-2654 GCA_035319385.1 Thermodesulfovibrionales bacterium | reverse complement strand
TCAATCTTCCCACAGGCGCGCTTCAGGGAGAAAAGCAGGCGGTTACGATCCAGGCAACCGGGCAGCTTTACAACGCAGCGGCCTACCGGCCCTTGATCGTGGCCTACCGTAATGGGTCTCCCGTCCGCCTCGACGAGCTGGGCAGAGTCATTGACAGCGTGGAAAACGACAAGTCGGCGAACTGGTACAATAACGAACGCGCTGTTGTTCTGGCGATACAGCGCCAGCCCGGCACGAACACGGTTGAAGTCGTGGACAGCATCAAGAAGCTTCTGCCCACCTTCAGGTCTCAGATTCCACCGTCAGTGAAGCTTGATGTCCTCTATGACAGGTCCGTATCCATTCGTGAATCAGTCGGGGACGTGAAGTTCACACTGTTGCTCGCCCTCTGTCTCGTGGTTATGGTCATCTTCCTGTTCCTGCGGAATGTGTCAGCGACCCTGATTCCGAGCCTCGCACTGCCTTTCTCAATCATCGGGACCTTTGCCGCCATGTATGTCATGGGATTCAGCGTGGACAATATCTCTCTTATGGCCTTGACACTGTCGGTCGGGTTTGTGGTGGATGATGCCATTGTAATGCTCGAAAACATAATGCGTCATGTAGAGAAGGGTGAACCGGTATTCCAGGCTGCCCTGACGGGATCAAGAGAGATAGGCTTCACGATCTTATCCATGACGCTTTCCTTGGTTGCGGTCTTCATACCCGTGTTGTTCATGGGCGGGATTCTTGGTCGGATTCTCCATGAATTTGCCGTAACAATAAGCATGGCGATCCTGATATCCGGATTCGTATCCCTGACTCTGACACCAATGCTCTGCAGCCGCTTTATCCGTCCGCCGGGAATTGAGCGCCACGGACGTCTCTATCTTCTGATGGAAAGCTTCTTCAACGGCATGCTGAAAACATACGACTGGACACTGAAACTGGTTCTCAGGCATCGTCTGACAGTCCTGGTCATCACTATAGCCCTGACCATCGCAACGGGCTTCCTGTTTACAAAAATTCCTATGGGATTTCTACCTTCAGAAGATACAGGACAGATATTTGCTTTTACCGAAGCCGCCCAGGGCATCTCCTTTGAAGACATGGTTAAACACCAGAAGGCGCTGGCAGCCATAGTCAGTAAAGACCCCAATATCGAAGCTTTCATGTCCGCCGTAGGTGCAAGCGGAGTGAGTATTGCTAATAATACCGGCCGAATGTTCATGCGGCTTAAGCCCCGAAAGGAGCGGACCTTGAGCGCTGATGAGATCATACAGGAATTGCGTCCGAAACTATCGCAGGTGCCGGGCATAATGATGTTCATGCAGAATCTCCCTGCTATCCGTATCGGAGGCACTCTCACAAAGAGCCAGTACCAGTTCACTTTGCAGAGCCCTGATACGGGAGAACTTTACCGGGCGGCTGCACAACTCGAAGGCAAAATGCGCGGTCTGCCGCAACTGCAGGACGTGACCAGCGACCTTCAGATAAGCAATCCCCAGGTAAATATCGATATCGACCGGGACAAGTCAGCCGCGCTCGGGATAACAGCTCAACAGGTAGAAGACGCCCTGTACTATGCCTACGGCGCAAGGCAGGTATCTACCATCTATGCTCCAAATAATCAGTATCAGGTAATCCTTGAACTTGATCCGAGATACCAGACAGACCCATCCGCCCTGGCACTGCTTTACATCCACTCAACCACAGGCCAACTGGTGCCGCTGAATACACTGGCTAATCTTACACGGAATCTCGGCCCGCTTACAGTAAACCACCTGGGACAGCTTCACGCGGTCACTATCTCTTTCAACCTCAAGCCTGGGATAGCGCTCAGTGACGGAGTGAATCTCGTTGAGAAAACAGCCCGGGAGACATTGCCGCAGACGGTCAGCACAAGCTTTCAGGGCGCTGCCCAGGCCTTTCAGTCATCAATGAAAGGCCTATGGGTATTGTTGATTATGGCCCTGCTGGTCATCTATATCGTACTCGGAATTCTGTATGAGAGTTTTATCCATCCCCTGACAATACTCTCGGGACTTCCCGCTGCCGGGTTCGGCGCACTGATCACACTCATGGCATTTCATAAGGACTTAAACATCTATGCCTTTGTGGGGGTCATCATGCTCCTGGGCATAGTCAAGAAGAATGCGATCATGATGATAGACTTCGCTTTAGAGGCCCAAAGGGGTGAAGGCAAGGCGCCGCTGGATGCGATTTATGAAGGAGCTCTGATTCGTTTCCGTCCGATTATGATGACAACGATGGCCGCGCTCATGGGTACACTGCCGATAGCGGTCGGGTTCGGAGCGGGCGCGGAATCCCGACGCCCCCTAGGACTGGCCGTTGTGGGAGGCCTCGTTGTCTCTCAGCTTCTGACACTCTATATAACACCCGTGGTGTTTTATTACATGGACAAGGTCCAGGAAAAAGTGAAGATCGTCTTCGGGAGACAAAGGAATAAGGGGTAGAATTACTCTATGAGGAAGAAAAAGCTTGTTATCATGTTGGCCGTGGTTGCACTCTCCGCCGCCCTTTTTTTCTTCTATCTGGGCAGGCCGCAAAAATCTGAGTCGATCAGGTCGACCGGGATCATAGAGGGAACCGAGGTCAACCTCTCTCCAAAGGTATCCGGCAGGCTTTCTTTTGTATGCTGCAACGAAGGCGAT
>DATHCU010000081.1:0-2056 GCA_035319385.1 Thermodesulfovibrionales bacterium | reverse complement strand
GTGCCTGCTAAATGACTTGTTCCACGTGGAACAAATTGCCCCCTCCGCATCAGAAGTCAGATACTTCCCAAGATATCAGTTTGAGAGCGATCTGGGTTAAAATACTAGAATGTCATCGAAGGATCTTATTATTAAGGGCGCACGCCAGAACAACCTCAAAGATATTGATCTCTCCCTGCCTCATAATAAGGTTATAGCAATAACCGGCGTGTCAGGCTCTGGTAAGTCCTCCCTGGCCTTCGACACGATCTTTGCAGAAGGTCAATGGAGGTTCATAGAGTCACTTTCCACATACGCCAGACTCTTCCTTGAAAAACTCGATAGACCCGATGTCGACGCTATCTACAACATCAGACCGGCCATAGCTCTCGAACAGAAGAATCCGGTTCGAGGTTCCCGCTCTACCGTTGGAACCCTCACAGAGATATATGATCTCTTCCGGCTCCTCTATGCAAAGATTGCAACCCCCTACTGCCCGAAATGTGGCAGGGAAATTCGGATGTGGGACCCGTCCCAGGTTTCTGCTGAACTGCTTCACAGCTACCCCGGACAAAAAGCTATCGTAACGTTCGAATCTGAGGACCCCTTGAGCGAGTTGAGCAAAAAAGGCTACCACAGGCTATGGATTGGCGAAGAAGTTGTAGATCTTCAGGACTCGAGTTCTGGTCCGGCGTTTGGCATCTCCTCCTCGCGGACCGAATTGCCTAGCCGAACATACCAGGTCGTCCTCGACAGACTGGTCATCAAGGATGACCCAAGGCTCTCAGATTCTATCGAAACAGCCTGGAAGGAGGGCAACGGCAGAATAAAGTTGATCCTTGTAACTGGAGAGGGCTTTAAGACGCTTGCCTTCACCGCCGAGAATTCCTGTGACGAATGTGACATTCAAGTGCCCAAGCCCTATCCGCTCCTCTTTTCCTTCAACCATCCTGTCGGAGCCTGTCCGGAATGCAAGGGGTTTGGAAATCTCTTGAGGTATGACGAAGATCTCATAGTCCCCGACAGATCTCTCTCCCTGACGAAAGGCGCAATCGACCCGTGGAGCAAGCCCGCTTATAGGTGGTGGAGGCAGCAACTTCTCAAGAACGCCGCAAAGGAACACATCAATGTCAATAAAGCATACTCCGAACTTTCGGAAGGAGAGAAGAAAACGCTATTTGAGGGTGCACCCACTTTTTATGGAATCAACGCCTTTTTCGCGGAGATGGAAGAGCGAAGATACAAACTACATATAAGAGTCTTTCTGAGCAGGTACAGGAGGCCGGTGACCTGCCCCTCGTGCAAAGGCAAGCGCCTGAACGAGAGTGCCCTTGCTTACAAAATCGATAGCCTCGATATCGCCGGCCTTTGCTCGATGCCAATATCAGACACGATCCGTTTCTTCAAAGACATTGACATCTCACCCTATCAACGCGATATAGCCAAAGAAATGCTGAGGCAGATAATTATAAAGCTCGACTTTCTCGGAAGAGTCGGTCTGGATTATCTCGGCCTAAGCCGTGAAGGGAGAACTCTCTCCGGAGGCGAGTACCAGAGGGTCAATCTCGCCAATCAGATCGCTTCGCTGCTTACAGGCACGCTTTACGTCCTTGACGAGCCTACAGTCGGACTGCACTCAAGAGATACCGAAATCGTGGCCGGAATAATGAAAGATCTTTCCAAATTAGGAAACACGGTCATCGTCGTCGAGCATGACAAGAAAATCATCGAGTCTTCTGATTGGATCGTCGAACTGGGCCCAGGGGGCGGGCAGATGGGCGGCAAGGTTGTCTTTTCCGACAGGATCGATGAGTTTCTAAAGGCGGACACGCCTACAGCTCGGTACATAAAAGGTATCGATCTTATCGAACCCCCCATGAAGATCCATCAGGGAACAGCTGCTGACAGGAACGGCAAAGGGATTTTCCTTCGCGGGGCTTCGGGCAATAACCTGAAGGCTGTTGACCTGGAGATACCCCTTCATACGCTTACGACCGTCTCCGGCGTATCAGGTTCGGGCAAGAGCACCCTGGTCATTGAGACCCTTTATCGCGCTATAGCAAGAGAGATGAAACAG
>DATHCU010000080.1:0-3592 GCA_035319385.1 Thermodesulfovibrionales bacterium | reverse complement strand
GTCTTCGCCTCGCAATGTTTCGCCACACATGTCTTGGACGTGTATTCTCGGCGGTCCGGAAGCAGCGACTGTTCTCCTGCAACAGGAAATACTTGTTGCGCGCACAGTTCACCATAATTTACAATTAAATCAAGAGTAAGGAGTATTTTGAGAGGTAAACCACAAAGTATTCTGCTTTGTGGTTTGTCTTTTTTGGCTCCTCATTTTAATAATTGCGAAGAGGTGTACAAAGTGAAGAAGAATAGTATGTTCCGGGTTGTCCTACTTCTGCTTGCAGCTGCGCTGGTATTTTCTGCGGGTCTGTCAGAGGGGGCTCAAAAGGCCAAGAAGCCAGGCTCAGTTGCGGTGGCTGCCGGCAAAGCCGTAAAGGTCAATTATACAGTCAAGGTTGATGGGAAGGTTGTGGACAGCTCGAATGGTCGCGGCCCTCTGGAGGTGAAGATCGGCAGTCATCAGATGATACCCGGCTTTGAGAAGGCGCTCATTGGCATGAAAGCAGGGGAGAAGAAATCGTTTAAGGTCAGCCCCCAGGATGGATACGGACTGGAAAATCCGAAGGCTATCAAAGAGGTGCCGATAAGCAAAATGCCGTCGAATATAACTCCTAAGGCGGGAATGATCCTCTCAGCAAAGAGCAAGGATGGACAGACCGTACCGGTCAGGATACAGGAAGTCAAGAAAGATGTGGTTGTAATGAATTTCAATCATCCCCTCGCGGGCAAGACACTGAACTTTGACGTGGAAGTGGTGGAGGTTAAATAGAGTCGTAGGCAGATGAGAGGGGGATGTAATGTTGCTGAAAATCGGACATCGGGGCGCCAGGACTTACGAGACGGAAAACACCCTCAATAGTTTTGAGAAGGCGATTGAGCTGGGTGCAAACGCTATCGAGTTCGATGTTCGCGAATCCGGCGATTCGGAACTGGTTGTTAGTCATGATGATAATCTGAAGAAGGTCTTCGACAGGGAAATCCTTGTCAGCGGGACATCTCTGGCTGAACTGAAGAGGCTGACCGAAAACCGGATTGCCACACTTCGGGAGGCATTGCTTTCCCTGGGTGGCAAGGTCGAAAAGATATTGGTAGAGCTGAAAGAGTCGGGATATGAGCAGAAGGCGTTGGAGGAGATAAGAAGGGAGAACCTTCGTGACAAAGTAATCCTGGTTTCCTTTCACGCTGAATCTCTTGCTGCGGTCAGAGAACTCGACAAAGAGATCGAGACCGGTCTTGTCTATGCGAAGATCAAGAGGCCTGTTGAAACGGCCTTGAGTTTGAGCGCACAATACCTTGTTCCCCTCTACAGGTTTGTTCACAGGAGAGACGTCATAAAGGCTCACAAGGACAATCTGAAGGTCATCGTTTGGACGATTAACACCAGAAAGGATATCGAGGTCTTCATTGCCAAAGACGTCGACGGTATTGCTACTGACAAGCCTGCCCTTTTCAGGGGGATATCGTAGCAAAGGTTTTTGTGATTGCATGATTCATGCTATTATACGGAGTCGATTATGTCCTATGAGTTGATTGTCCTATGAAGAAGGATCACTATCTCCTTAGTCTCGGGGTCTCTGCGGCAGCGGGGACTGTGCTTGGCCTGTTCGCGGACAGAAGACATCCGGCCAGGGGCGGCCTTCTGGGAGCCGCTGCGGGTGTTGTCGCGGGCTCGATCGTCGCCGGGTTCTATCACTATGTTTCAGCTGTGGAAAAAGTCCCTTACTACTCGAAATCCTCTCCCCTTTACGACGAACTAGATACGCTCTGAACCTCGATGCTTCTCATATATCCTCCTGTTGCAAAACCCTGTGAACCACCGGCTGGTATCACACGGCTTTCCGGTATGCTCGGCACGCTTGGAGTTGCGCACAGGCTATTGGATGCTAATTTAGAGGGGCTTCTTTATCTTCTGCGGACTCCGGCACATGCAACAAGAACAGGCGACATCTGGACGAGCAGAGCTATGCGCAATTGTGACCGAAATCTCTCTTCGATTCGCGGGCCGGCACTTTATCTTAATCTCGACCGCTACAAAAGGGCTGTACTGGATCTGGCAAGGGTCCTTGCCGCAGTCTCACCTGCCGGATCTTCGGTCAGTCTGGTGAACTATGAGCATGAGGATATGTCTCCGGTCCGGAGTGAGGATCTGATCAGGGCCGCGGAGCAGCCTGAAAGAGACCCGTTTTATCCATACTTTAGTGCAAGGCTCAAGCAACTCTTCAGCGAGCAGGAACCGGCCTTCACGGGCATATCTGTCAATTATCTCAGCCAGGCATTGCCCGCTTTTTCTATGCTGGGTTACATGAAGCGTGAATTCCCAAGTCTTAGAGTTATTATGGGCGGAGGGCTGATAACATCCTGGCTGAGAAGGCCCGGGTGGAAGAATCCCTTTTCCGGACTGGTGGACCATCTTGTTGCGGGGCCGGGCGAGAATGAACTCCCCAGCATATTGGGCCTGAAGACAACAAGCACGGAGGCGCCGACGCCGAACTATCTTTCCCTGCCGCTGAAGGACTATCTCTCACCGGGCTTCATCCTTCCATACAGTGCCTCGTCAGGTTGTTACTGGAACAGGTGCGGGTTCTGCCCGGAGAAGGCTGAGGGCAGCTCTTATACGCCGGTCCCCGCGGCAAGTGTAATTTCTGACGTGGAAGCGCTGAAGAGAGAAACGTCTCCTGTGCTTATCCATTTTCTTGATAATGCCATAAGTCCGGCCCTCTTCAAAATCCTGGCTGGAAGCGATTTGGGGATTCCCTGGTATGGTTTTGCCCGGGTAAGTCAGTATCTGACTGATCTGGATTTCTGTATGCAACTGAAGCGATCCGGCTGCGTGATGCTGAAACTCGGCATCGAATCGGGTGATCAGGCGGTGCTCGATGCCCTCGAAAAGGGGACGAGTGTTAAGATGTCATCGGCCGTCCTGAAGAACCTCAAGAAGGTCGGCATAGGCGCTTATGTCTACCTCCTCTTCGGCACTCCCCCTGAGACCGGGAAGAGCGCTGCAAAGACCCTGGAGTTCACCGTTGAGCACGCCGATTGCATCAATTTTCTGAACCTTGCAATATTTAATATGCCTGTTTGCGGGGACCCGGCTGACGGTATCGACAGAAAAGGCTTCTATGAGGGAGACCTTTCCCTGTACACCGACTTTGTTCATCCGGCAGGATGGAACAGAAGACGCGTTCGGGAATTCCTGGACCGGGAGTTCAAGAAGCATCCGGCGGTCTCCGCCATTCTGAAAAAAGACCCCCCGCTGTTTACCTCCAACCACGCGCCTTTCTTCCTGATGGGCAGGGGCGTTAGAAATGCCGCTCTCTTCGCGCCGTGAATTGCACGGCTATGATTTATCCGGGATAGTGAAGATGAAATTCGAGCCTTTTCCAGGTTCTGATTCCACCCACAGTTTGCCTTTGTGGCGCTCCACAATTTTCTTGCAGATCGCCAGACCGATTCCTGTGCCTTCATAGTCTTCTTTGGTATGGAGCCGCTGGAATACGTCGAATATTTTGTTGAAGTGCCGCGGGGCAATTCCGATGCCGTTGTCCTGCACCAAGAATTTCCACTCGTGCTGTTTCTTCTCGGCCGAAATCCGAATTCTG
>DATHCU010000079.1:0-4342 GCA_035319385.1 Thermodesulfovibrionales bacterium | reverse complement strand
GAACTTGACAGGCTCCTCAGAATGGTTCTGACGGCCGTAACGATGGGAGACGGCCTGGGGTTCAACCGTGCAATCCTCTTCCTCGTCGATGAAAATAAGAACTTGCTGAAGCGCGCTATGGGGGTCGGGCCAGCCAGCTATGATGAGGCCTTTCAGATCTGGGACAGACTCTCGATAGAGAGAAAGACCCTGCCGGATATCATGAGGGATATCGAGGTCGGGCCTCTCAGAAAGGATTCTTTCTTTGACAAGCTGAGTCTGGGCATAGAGATACCCTTGACTGAAAATACGATTCTGACAAAGGCCGTGAATGAGAAGAGTCTGTTCAATGTCCAGGATGTGGGAAGGGAACCCCTCTCAGACGCGGTGCTGATTCAACAGCTGGGCACACAGGCCTATGCAGTCGTACCATTGGTTTCCAGGGACAAGGCGATAGGCGTCCTATGGGTGGACAACTATTTTAACAGAAGACAGATTACGGAAGAGGACATGAGGTTTCTGACGGCCTTCTCCAACCACATCGCCGCTGCAGTCGAGAATGCCAGGCTCTTTGAATGGGTGAAGCTGACGGAGCAGGAACTCGAAAATATTTTCGAGTCAATTTCGGATATGGTTTATTTTGTTACGGAAGATTTTGTCGTCAAGAACATAAACAAGGCCGTATCCAGAAGATTGGGCAAGAGCCCCGAAGAGATAATAGGCAAAAAATGCTACGAGGTATTTCACGGGACCCACGGACCCCTGCCTGAATGCCCGCATCAGAAAACGGTCGAACAGAGGAAGGCATTCGTGGAGGAGGTTGAAGACCCTTATCTGGGCGGGACCTTTATCACGTCAAGCTCGCCTATCTTCGATACGGCCGGAGAGTTCATGGGGACCGTCAATGTCCTGAGCGATATCACCGAGCTTCGTACGCTTCGGGAGAGGGTCATAAAGACCGAGAGGATGGCTGCCCTCGGAGAGGTCGCGGCGCGGGTGGCTCACGAAATCAGAAACCCGCTGGTGTCCCTTGGAGGATTTGCAAGGCGCCTTGAAAAGAAGCTTGACGGAAATATGAAGGAGTATGCGGATATTATAGCGAAAGAGGTCGGCAGGCTGGAGGGGATCCTTAATGAGATCCTCAGTTTTGTGAAAGAGACCAGGCTTAATAAGGAGACGGTGAACTCCGAGAATCTGATTGAGGACGTGGTGCTGCTTGTGAAGTCGGAGATCGAAGAGAAGCATGTCAGCCTTGTCAGGGAATATCGTGAGTCGTCAAGCGTCTTTGTCGATCCCGGGAGGATTCGGGAGGCCCTGTTGAACATCCTCAAGAATGCTGTGCAGGCGGTGGGACCCGGAGGCAGCATAAAAGTGGCGACTTTTAAAGATCAAAACAACTGTGTGTTTCAGATACAAGACTCTGGTCCGGGCATTACTGAAGCTGATATCCCGTACATATTCGATCCCTTTTTTACGACAAAGAAGACCGGCACGGGACTGGGCCTTGCTATAACTCACAGGATTGTTGAGGAGCACAAAGGGAGCATAGAGGTGGAAAGCAAACCGGGTGAAGGAACTGCATTCAGTGTGTTTTTGCCCCTGACACAATGAAAGAGAATGGAATCGCGAAGGTTTAACGGGATTGTTGTTTATTGCAGAGATTCGAATTCGGCAAACTGACATTTAGGTGCAAGGGAGGAGAGATATGAAGATACTGGTAGTTGATGATGACCTGCACATTCAGAGGCTCTATAAAGAGGAATTTCAGGACGAGGGCTACGAAGTTGTAGTCGCTTCCAACGGAGCCGAGGCGATGGAGATGTTCGAGAGAGAGAACCCCGACATTGTCACACTCGATATTCTTTTGCCTGACGTTGACGGTATAAGGATCTTGAGACAGATGAAGGAGAAGAACCCGAAGATCCCCGTGATAATGTCGACTGCTTATGACTACAGGGACGATTTTGCGGTGTGGGCCTCGGAGGCCTATATCGTCAAGTCTTCAGATCTTGACGAACTGAAGATCATGATAAAGAAGCTGTTAAACAAGCAGTAATGTCCCGCACAGTCTACCTTGAGAATACTCCGCTGCAAGAGGCGGTGTCGCGATGGCTGTCCAGGCTGGAGACCGAGAATGCTCTGGGTCCGCTCCCCGGAGAGACGATAGGCGTTGTTGACGCTTTAGGAAGGATAACGGCGCAGGCGATTGCCGCCATGATATCCTCACCTTTCTATCATTCCTCGGCGATGGACGGTTATGCGGTTCGGTTTGCGGAGACCTTCGGCGCGTCCGAGAGGACGCCAAAGCGGCTCAGAATCGGGGCGGAGGCGGTAGCTGTCGATACTGGAGATCCAATGCCCGAGGGTTTCAATGCGGTAGTTATGATTGAGGATGTGAATGTTGTCCCGGACCCGGACGAAAAAGGGGGCCCCGGTTCAATTGAGATTATCTCTCCTGCCACTCCCTGGCAGCATGTCCGTGTTATTGGGGAAGACATCGTTGCTACTGAACTCGTCCTTCCTGAAAATCAGGCTATCAGGCCTGTTGACATGGGAGCCATGCTCGCTGGCGGACATACCGATGTCCGGGTAAGAAGGAAGCCGAGAGTGGCAATTATTCCCACCGGGGATGAGGTTGTGGAGCCCGGATCTCCGCTGGGAAAGGGGAATATTATCGAATACAATTCGAGGATCCTCGGAGGGCTTGTGACCGAATGGGGTGGCGAGTGCATCAGGTATGACATTGTGCCTGATGATCCATCCGAATTGAAGAAGGCTATCCTCGATGCCTGTGATAGAGGAGATATCGTCGTTGTCAATGCAGGTTCATCCGCCGGTTCGGAAGATTTCACTGCAGGGGTAATAAGAGAACTCGGCGAAGTGCTCCTGCACGGCGTAAACATAAGGCCCGGGAAACCCGTTGTCCTCGGAATCGTCGGCGGCAAGCCGGTTCTCGGTATTCCGGGCTATCCGGTATCCGCCTACATAACGTTCAATTTATTTGTTAAACCGATCGTCTTTAAGCGCCTCGGTCTGGATATGGGCAAACCGGACGTCCTTAGCACAAGGATATCGAGACAGGTTGCCTCCCAGGCCGGACAGGAAGAGTTTGTCCGGGTGAAGATCGGCAAGGTCGGCGACAGGTTCATCTCCACTCCCCTGAGCCGGGGAGCTGGAGTGCTCATGTCCCTTGTGCGGGCCGACGGATTTGCACGTATACCCGCGATGTCCGAGGGCCTTGGAGCGGGCAGTGAAGTAGATGTCGAGTTGCTGCGGTCCAGAGAAGAGATCGAGAATACGATTGTCTGTATAGGCAGCCATGACAATGCCCTCGACCTTCTTGCGAATATCCTGAGGAAGAGGCATTCCGGATACTCCCTGTCATCGGCCCATGTGGGATCCATGGGCGGGTTGATCGCCCTCAAGAAGGGTGAAGCTCATATGGCGGGCACACACCTGCTGGATGAAGAGACGGGTGAGTACAATATCTCTTTTGTAAAGAAGATTCTTTCCGGCAGAAATATAGTCCTCATAAACCTTGTCTACAGAGAGCAGGGTCTGCTGGTCCTGAAGGGCAACCCGAAGGGCATCAGAGGCTTTGGCGATCTTACGAGGAAAGATGTAGTCTTTGTAAACAGACAGGCTGGGGCAGGAACAAGACTGCTTACAGACAAGTCCTTGAAGGAACAGGGCATCGATCCGCGCACGGTAAAGGGCTACGAGCGCGAAGAGTACACTCATATGGGCGTGGCCTCGGCTGTGCTGACGGGAGTGGCGGACACGGGGCTGGCTATTCTGGCCTCTGCAAGGGCCCTTGATCTTGACTTTATCCCAGTGGCGAAGGAACGCTACGACATTGCCGTGCCACGGGAGTTTCTTGGACTCGAGATGCTGCAGGCCCTACTGGCAATAATCAGGGAAGACAAAGAATTCAAAGATACCGTTTCCTCCATGGGAGGATACGACGTGTCCGACATGGGCAAGATACTGTTCGAGAGTTAATCCGCCTGCGAATAAAAGATCAATTGTCAATTAACGTTTAGCAATGATCAATTAGCAAGTCGAAGTAAAAACGACAAGAGTCAATTATTCATCGCTCATTGCTAAAGGTAAGCGGTCGATTACAGGAATCTTATTTAAAGAATCTCGTCGGTTTCAGGGAGGAGTGTGGGGTGGTTGTATTGAATTAATTAATAGTCCGCTCAAGAATACCACCCCGGCCTGTGGCCACCCCTCCTAAAATAGGCGGGGAGCTTTGCCGGGTGCGGGTTTATGTTTCCTTGATAATTGTTAATTGCTAAATGCCAATTGACAATTGTTACCGTGATGAATCAGCTTTCCTTGCCAGCGTTTTCCTCTTCAG
>DATHCU010000078.1:0-5781 GCA_035319385.1 Thermodesulfovibrionales bacterium | reverse complement strand
TAGTACAAGCCTTATTCTTCTGGTCGCTGTCTCAGGCATTGTTGCTGCGGTCGTTGGCGCCTTTGGTCTGTTTGGAATGAAGTCGGCAGAGACCGGGCTTAATACCGTTTACAACGATCGTGTGGTGCCCCTCCGGGACCTGAAAGTCATTGCAGACATGTATGCGGTCAATATCGTGGACACCTCTCATAAGGCCCGCAACGGAAATATCACCTGGAGGCAGGCTCAAACCAACGTTGATGAAGCAACAAAAACGATAAACGAAAAATGGAACGCATACCTGGCAACCTACCTCGTTGACGATGAGAAGAAACTGGTCGAAGAAGCAAAACCGCTTATGAAGAAGGCTGATGAATCCGTTGCCAGGTTGAAATCCATTCTTGCGAGCGGGGACAAGAACATGATAGCGGATTACACGGCCAGGGAGCTCTATCCGGCGCTCGACCCCGTTTCCGGAATTTTCAGTCGGCTTGTGGATGTGCAGCTAAGAGTTGCCAGAGAAGAATACGACAAGGCTCATTCCAGTTATCGAAAGGATATTGTCCTGACTCTCGCTATCCTGATAATAGGACTGGCCATGACTTGTCTTATAGCTTACGCGACAATAAGAAACATAACGAAATCACTCAATGATGCTATCTTGATAACAAACAAGGTTGCGGAGGGTGATCTGACAGTATCCCTTGCTTCAAAAAGCACAAATGAAATAGGTCGTTTGACAATGGCAGTAAAAATGATGGTCGATAAGTTGAAGGACGTTGTGGCAAATGTCAAGGTTACCTCGGACAGTCTTGCGTCCGCCAGCCAGGAGCTCTCAGCAAGCTCCGAGCAGATGTCCAGAGGCGTAACAGAACAGGCAGGAAGAGCCTCGCAGATCGCCACGGCATCGAATGAAATGTCACAGACGATCGTTGACGTCGCCAAGAACTCTTCCAGTATTGCTTCATCCGCAACAGACACTATGAAGACGGCCGATAACGGAAGAGAGATAGTGTCCAAATCGGTGGACGAGGTGAGAGCCATAGCCTATACGGTCAATGAATCTGCGAAACTCATTTCATCACTCGGAGATCGTTCGAAGCAGATCGGCGAGATTGTCAGCGTAATCAAAGATATAGCTGACCAGACCAACCTGCTTGCCCTGAATGCGGCGATTGAGGCTGCGCGGGCCGGCGAACAGGGCAGAGGCTTCGCCGTGGTAGCGGACGAGGTAAGAAAACTGGCCGAGAGAACCGCCAAAGCCACTTCCGAGATCAGTGGGATGATAGGCTCCATACAGGAAGAGATGGACAAGGCCGTGGAATCAATGGAAGACGGAACAAATCGTGTGGAATCCGGTGTGCAATTTACAACCCAGGCGGGCGATGCCTTGCAGAATATCGTTCACAGCGTGACCGACCTGCAGGCAATGGTACAGCAGATTGCTACAGCCACTGAGGAGATGTCGACGGCGTCGGAACAGATCAGTGGTGATATTGAAACTATAGCCAATGTATCGAAAGAGACTTCTATCAGTTCGGACCAGGTATCTCAGGCATCGTCCGACCTGGCGCGCCTGGCCGGAAATCTCCAAAGCGTCATCGGGATGTTCAAGGTATAGTCTATCAGCAAATCGCGGATATGTGTTGGTGCGCAAGCACGGGCGGTCCAATCGATATTGTTGACAAAGCTTGAAGTCCCATCTTCAAGGTAACGAAACCAAATGCTTTCCTGTTCGCGCCGTCGGCCTTGCTCATCCTGCGAGCAGTATCTGCATTGCGTATCTTTAGACCTCCGTCATATGAAATAAATATCTCTTCGTAATTTCGATTTATGATAGAATGATTTCATGCCTGTTACCATAACAAAAGCATCCGGACGAGTGGAGGAATTCAATATTGAGAAACTGGTCGATTCCCTTGTCCGTTCGGGAGCTGCAGAGGATGTCGCACGGGAGATTGCCCTTAAGGTAGAAAGCCAGATCACTCCTGCTTCTCATACAAAACATATCTTCCGGACAGCGAAGAGACTGCTTCGTCAGTACAGCAGGGTCACCGATATGAGATACTCGATTAAGAAGGCTATATACTCACTTGGACCTGCAGGCTATCAGTTCGAGAAGTATTTTGCCGCTATACTCTCGGAATACGGCTACTCGACAGAGGTTGATAAGATCATACAGGGGTTTTGCGTGTCGCATGAGGTAGATGTCTATGCCCGGAAGGACAACCAGTGCTCGGTGGTCGAGTGCAAATATCACAGCAACAGCGGACACTCCACAGACGTCAAGACCGCACTATATGTACACTCGAGATTCGGTGACATTCAAAAGGCCTTCCTCTCGCACCCTAACGGCAAAAACAGCACTGTTTATGACGGCTGGCTTGTAACAAACACGCGCTGCTCGTCTGACGCCATAAAGTACGCCGAATGCGTCGGGCTTAAGATCATAAGCTGGCGATATCCCGGCAAGGACAGCCTCGAGAAGATGATCGAAAACAGGAGGCTCTACCCGGTGAACATCCTGTCTTCCATAACCAGAAACTCCCTTGACATGCTTTTCAGAAACGGCATCTTCCTCGCGAAAGAGATTGCTGATATGAGCGAAGGGGACTTTTCGAAGACCAGCGGACTCGATGCGCACACCGCGGCGAAGCTGAAGAATGAGGCCGACGCTCTCTGTTTCTGTTCCCAGGACAGGTGATAAATGGACGAAGATAATAATTCATCAGTAGACACAGACAAGCAGTCCAGGATGTGGGGAATGCTCTGTCATCTGACCGCCCTCCTCGGCATGATCGGGATACCATTCGGCCATCTTGCGGGACCTTTTATTGTATGGATGTTAAAGAGAGATATCCATCCCTTTGTTAGGGACCAGGGGATTGAGTCGCTGAATTTTCAGCTTTCGATGACTCTCTATATCGCTGCGGCCGGGGCTTTCTTGTATCTCACAAAAATCGGGCTGGGGATGATAATGATTTATATCCTGGCGCCTATCAATGCCCTGCTTGTCATAATCGCATCTCTTGCTGCATACAGAGGCGAATCCTACTCGTACCCCTTCAAGATAAGATTCATCAAATCCTGAGAAGCACCTCTTGAAGTGACAAACGCACTCGCGCAGCCCTTCACTTCTTCTTATGCTTCATGAGCCTCTCATATTTCTCGGCGCCGATGCATTCCCTTGCCGAAGGACACCATTCAATACACGTGGGTTTCATATCTCTCGTTATGGCTTTTTTGCAGGATTTACAGGAAATCTCGACTTCATCCGACCATATCTCATTAACCGCATCACACCAGAAGCATTGTATCTCCTCAGGAAAAGGCGTTCTGATTTCCCTGCTGCCCGGGCAGCCTTCCTTAAACATGATCCACCTTCCTGATTTTTTTCGAGACTGACAAATCAACCTGACAAGATGACTCATCAGGCGGGCTCACTGCGGAAAACATCCTGAATACGCGAATCACGATGATCGCTCGACCCCAATACACCGAGTTTCTAGCCCTCATGGATGCAGATCATGCTTGTGATATTTTCGGGGCCGTGACATGCACGCAAGAGCAGACTACTTCAGTTTATGGTAGCGCTGAGCGTAAGGCTGACAAATGGCCGCTTGGGGTCATTGGAGTTCACAGTAATGCCCTTGGAGATCGCTCCTTTTCTGCCCTCGGTATCAATTCTGGCATCGATCTTGCCTTTTTCTCCGGGTTTCAGACGGTCCGAACTGGCCATCACCGCGGTGCAGCCTCAGGAAGGACTGACCCTCTTTATTATCAGGTCGTCTTTGCCCTCATTTCGGAATTCGAAACTGAACTCCAGTGTCTTCCCTCTTTCGACAGTGCCAAAATCATGCTTTTCGGTATCAAATACAATAGAAGGCTGCGCGAACGCGATCGCCGGCAAAAAAATCAGGGCGGCCAGACATATCAACTTCCTCATGCTTCTATATTACAACATTCAACCGCAAATTACGCTGGAAAATCCTTTGTTGCCGCACACCAAAGTGGACATATACGCGGTACCCGGAAGGCCATATCACGTGTGTTATACTAAAAAATTACACTTATGCAGGAATTCATTGTCATTAAGGGAGCACGGGAGCATAACCTCAAGAACATAGACCTTTCGATCCCAAGAGAAGCGATTACTGTCATCACAGGACCGTCGGGTTCTGGGAAATCGTCTCTCGCTCTGGACACAATCTATGCGGAGGGTCAAAGACGCTACGTTGAAAGTCTCTCTGCCTACGCCAGACAATTCATCGAACAGCTCAGCAAGCCGGATGTCGATTACATCGAAGGCCTGTCTCCCTCTATCTCCATAGACCAGAAGACTGTTGCCCGAAGCCCGCGTTCGACCGTGGGGACCATAACGGAGATATTCGATTATATGCGTGTGCTGTATACGAGAATAGGCAAACAGTTCTGCTATAGCTGCGGGTCCACGATCAGAAAACAGGATTCGGATGACATAATCGTTTCTGTCATGTCTCTGCCGGTTGGCAGCAAGATCCAGATACTCGCCCCGATAGTGAGGGACAGAAAGGGTGAATACAGAAAAGAACTGCAGGAGATGAGGCGTGAGGGATTCATCAGGGCCAGGATAGACGGGACGGTGACCGATCTGACACGAGACATTTCCCTAAATAAACATAAAAGACACACCATAGAAATAATAATCGACAGGCTGATAATCAAGCCCGGAGTCGACCGCCAACTCAGAGAGGGCATTGAAACGGCACTCAAGTATTCGGACGTTGTCATAATCAATCTTCTCGCCGGCGATAGGGACATACTGTTTTCTAAGGCGGCTGTCTGTCCGAAATGCAGTATCAGCTATCCTGAAATCAACCCGATGTTCTTCTCCTTTAACAGCAAGCAGGGCTCCTGCCCCCGCTGCAACGGACTGGGCGTGGAGGATATTGATGAAGAAGCGTCCGATCTGGAAGGAGGTTACAAGCTGTGCAAATTATGCGGCGGAACGAGATTGCGAAAAGAGGCCCTCAGTATCACGGTTCAGGGTATCAACATTTCCGAATTGGCCGCCCTTTCCGTTAAGGGCGCCATATCGTTTCTGAGCGATCTCATACTCACCGAGCGGGAGCGCTCCATAGCCGCGCGCATTCTTACAGAGGCAAACGACAGGCTGAAATTTCTCGAAAAGGTCGGCCTTTCCTATCTGACCCTGGACAGATCCTCGCTCACGCTCTCAGGAGGCGAGGCGCAGAGGATAAAGCTCGCGACTCAGCTGGGCTCATCACTTACAGGTGTGCTGTATATCCTTGACGAACCGAGTATAGGCATGCATCCAAGGGACTGCACCAAACTTCTTGAGAGTCTTTCGGCAATAAGAGACGCGGGCAATACCGTAGTAGTTGTAGAGCACGATGAAGAGACGATTCGCTGGGCCGATTATATTGTGGACATGGGTCCAGGAGCTGGAAACAGGGGTGGATGGGTCGTCTCTTCGGGAACGCCTGAACATATAAAGAAGGATGAGAACTCCCTGACCGGAAAGTATCTGAGCGGAGTCCTGTCTATAGAAGTTCCTGGTGCGAGGAGAAGACCGAAGGCGTTTCTGAAGATCTCAGGCGCCAGGGAATATAACCTTAAGAATATCGACGTTGCCATTCCACTCGGCGCGTTCACATGTGTCACCGGTGTATCGGGATCGGGCAAGAGCACCCTCGTCTTTGAGATACTATACAAGGCTTTGGTGAAACACTTCACGGGAGATAATGAGCGTGGCACGATTTCAGCCGCGGGATACAAGAATATTGCCGGTATGGACAATAT
>DATHCU010000077.1:0-2727 GCA_035319385.1 Thermodesulfovibrionales bacterium | reverse complement strand
TAGGGATACTCGAAGGCCGTGACAAGCGTTCGGCTGACCATAAAGTCATCGCAGTGATAGGAGACGGGGCTCTCGGCGGCGGACTTGCATTCGAAGGCCTTAACAATGCCGGGCATCTCAATAAGGACCTGATTGTAGTGCTCAATGATAACGAGATGTCCATATCCCCAAATGTGGGTGCTCTTCATGCCTATTTGAACAGGATACTGACGGGCGAGTTATACCAGAAATTCAGGAGAGATACCAAGTATTTTCTCGAGAGCATACCAAAGCTCGGGGGTGCCGCGTCGAAGATAGCCCAGAAGACCGAAGAGATGCTCAAGATGCTCTTTTTGCCCGGGATCATCTTTGAGGAGCTCGGTTTCAACTATGTGGGTCCCATCGATGGTCACAATATCGATGTCCTAATAGGAACACTGAAAAGGATAAAGTCCGCAACTGGCCCGACCCTTGTTCATATCATAACAAAGAAGGGAAAGGGGTACGAGTTTTCCGAGAAGGACCCGGCTCTCTTTCACGGTATAGGCCCTTTTGAACCAGACACCGGGTCTCCCATCAGGGGAGGCAGAAAGACTTACAGCGAGGCCTTCGGCGAGGCTCTTGTCGATCTGGCGGAGGAGGACTACAGGATTGTCGCTATCACGGCAGCCATGAAGGAGGGTACGGGGCTGGAGAGATTTGCGGAGAGATTTCCGGAGAGATTCTACGATGTAGGGATTGCGGAACAGCATGCCGTTACCTTTGCTGCAGGACTGGCAACGCAGGGAGTGAAACCCGTGATCGCCATATATTCAACCTTTCTGCAGAGGGCCTATGATCAGATTGTTCACGATGTCTGCCTGCAAAACCTGCATGTTGTATTCGCCATTGACAGGGCGGGCATTGCCGGAGAGGATGGCCCCACACATCAGGGGGTTTTTGATATCTCATTCCTGAGGCATATCCCCAACATGGTCGTTATGGAACCAAGGGACGAAGGAGAACTCAAGATGATGCTCCGACTCTCTCTGCGGCATGACGGCCCGGTTGCAATCCGGTATCCTCGTGGAAAGGCCCGGACTGTCGAGAATCCCGAGGCTGCCGAACCGTTTGAGATCGGCGAGGCCCAGGTTGTCAGAAAGGGAAAGGACGTTGCCGTCATAGCCCTGGGGAGTACGGTGGAGACGGCCCTTGCTGCGGCCGCTAGGCTCGAACGGGAAGGGGTCTCGGCCACTGTCGTGAACGCGCGGTTTTCAAAGCCCCTGGACCGGCATCTCATAGCGACCATTGCGTCCTCCGTGCCCCGTATTGTGACAATTGAGGAGAACGTCCTTCAGGGCGGCTTTGGAAGCGCGGTTCTCGAATATCTGCACGAGCTTGATATGCCCCATGTCCGCGTGCGGCGCATAGGCATACCTGACGTTTTTATAGAGCAGGGCACGCAGGCTGAACTAAGGAAAAAATACGGTCTTGATGAAGAAGGCATTTATCAGGCCGTTCTGTCCATATCCAAAGAACCGACCTATACCTTTTGAAAGACAGATTAGATAAGATCCTTGTTTCAAAAGGGCTCGCCAGAAGCCGGGAGATCGCCGGCGCCTTCATTATGGAAGGGAAGGTTGTCGTCAACGGCAGGCAGATCACAAAGCCCGGCGCGCAGGTCAGCGAAGACTCTGAGATAGTGCTTGAGAAGGCCGACCTCCCCTATGTGAGCAGGGGAGGGCTGAAACTCGAAGGCGCATTGGCTTTCTTTAATGTCAACGTGGAAGGCGGGATAATTATGGATGTCGGGTCATCCACGGGAGGTTTTACGGATTGTCTCCTTCAGAAGGGGTCAAAGAAGGTATATTGCATAGATGTCGGATATGGGCAGCTCGCATGGTCTATCAGAAACGATCCGAGGGTGGTCCTCCTGGAAAGGACAAACGCAAGGTATCTTGATACAATATTAGCGAGTGGGGAGATAAGGACTGCCCCGGAAAAGATTGCCGATCTCCTTAACGCCGATGTGGATATGGCTGTGATAGACGTTTCCTTTATCTCACTGACAAAAGTTGTTCCGACGGTTCTCAAGTTTCTGAAGGGGGAGGGTGAGATATTGGCGCTGGTCAAACCCCAGTTCGAGGTGGGCAAGGGAGAAGTGGGCAAGGGCGGAATAGTGAAAGAGGAGGAAAAGCGACTGGGGGCCGTGAAATGCGTACAGAATTTTATGGAGGGCCTAGGCCTTCTCTCTTCGCCTGCTTACGAGTCGCCCGTGCCGGGCCAGAAGGGGAACATCGAATATTTTCTGTATCTCAGGAAGACTGAAGGGCATTTGAAGGGCTGATCCGGCTTGTGGTGGATGAGCTTGATGAATTTCATGGATAATTTGATCGTATACTCATCAGAATAAGAAAAGGGGCGAACTTATGGACGAAGAAAGAGTCTTGATCGGAATCGACTTTTCGACGGCATCTCCGCTCGCGATAGAGCTTCTTCTGGAGGACGCTTATGACCCTTCTCTTTATGATGAGATTGCCAAAGCCAATCCGAACAGGCCTGAGATCCTGCGTATGGTGCTCAACTGCCACGAAGCACCTGACGAAGTGAGGCAGAGAATCTCTGCCATGCTGAATGCACCTGTGCCGCTGGGCAAAGAGATGCCGAGAGAACAAAGGCAGCCTGAAGTCAGAGCCGAGACAATCCTGCAGAGGGTCCAAAAACTTAGCGTCTCTGAGCGAATACAGCTCGCCCTGAAAGGCGGCAAGG
>DATHCU010000076.1:0-3042 GCA_035319385.1 Thermodesulfovibrionales bacterium | reverse complement strand
ATCTTTGGCATGTCATGGTACCCGACTTATGACCCGCCGAGTTTCGGGATGTGGCCTCTTATCATGGGCACTGTTTCCGTAACAGTCCTGACCGCGATTATGGCCATACCTCTGGGCCTGGGAACAGCTGTTTATATAGCGGAGATCGCTAATCACAGGGTGAAGGAAGTTCTGAAACCTATGATAGAGATGCTCGCGAGCTTCCCATCCGTCGTCCTCGGCTTTTTCGGTATGGTCATAATAGCGCCTATACTCTCCAATTGGCTTTCGCCTCTTCTTTCTGACAAGCTTCCGGGATTACTGCAGAGCACCGGTCTTCCTTTTATCTCCACGACCCTTGCGGATTTCTGTTACAACAAATTGTTCATAGCCTCGGGGCTCAACATTACTACTGCGGCTCTGATGCTTACTGTCAGGGCTATCCCTGTTATAGCGAGTATCGCAGAGGACGCATTGACCGCCGTCCCCCGCACCTATCGTGAGGCTTCGTATTCTCTCGGCGCCGACAAATGGGAGACCATATGGAAGGTGGTTGTCCCTGCGTCGGTCTCGGGCCTGAGCGTTGCGGTAATTCTCGGGATAGGGACTGTTATAGGCGAGACCATGATCGTCCTGATGGTCGCGGGAGGAGCGGCAGTCGTTCCTCACTGGATATTTGACGCTGCCAGGCCTATGCCGGCAGCCATTGCCGCCGAGATGGCTGAAGCACCCTATCAAAGCCTGCATTATCACGCGCTCTTTGGCGTCGGGGCCATCCTGTTTCTCATGACTTTTCTGCTGAGTCTCATCTCGGATTTTGTCTCGAAGAAATATCGCTCCGTGAGGATAGGGGAGAAGGTTTAATGCAGGACCCGGAAATCAGGCGAGGACCTTTCGGCCTCATCCGCAGGAAGAAGTTCAATCTGAAGCAGGGTTTTTTCCTTTCGCTGATGAGGGTCTTCGGCTTTACCGGGGCGATATCTCTGTTTGTCATATTATTCTTTGTGGCATATAACGGATTCCAGGTCTTGAGCTGGGATTTTATCACCATGCCTCCGGCTGAAGCCATGACTCAGGGCGGAATCTTCCCTGTCATAACTGGAACGGTCATGCTGACAATTCTGTGCATGATCTTTGTGATACCTGTCGGAGTCACGACCGCAATCTTCCTGGCCGAATATTCGAGGCCGGGAATTCTTCTAACGGCTGTAATGATGTCCATATATACACTCGCGGGTGTCCCTTCTGTTGTCTTCGGCCTATTCGGTCTGGGGGTCTTTGTTGTTGCCTTTCATTTCGGCATGAGTCTCCTTGCGGGTTCCCTGACATTGGCTATCATGGTCCTGCCTTATATTATTTCGACGTCCGAAGAGGCCTTGAAGGCTGTTCCATTCAGCTTCAGAGAGGCCTCCCTTGCCTGCGGAGCTACAAAATGGCAGACTATCCAGAAGGTCGTGCTGCCGACCGCCATGCCGGGAATACTGACCGGCGCGATACTTGGGACGGCGAAGGTATCCGGAGAAACGGCGCCGATCATGTTCACGGCGGCCGCTTTCTTTACGCCTGGCGTCCCAAGGTCTCTTTTTGAGCCCGTTATGGCTTTGCCTTATCATATATATGTTCTGGCAACCGCGGGCACTCACATAGAAGAGACAAGGCCTATACAGTACGGAACCGCCCTTGTACTGATTTTACTCGTATTGAGTATGAACCTCCTGGGCATTATATTGCGATCGAGGCAGAGAAAGAAGAGGTCATGGTAGAGAATAACAATGTCTTCGAGATAAAGAACTTCAGCATCTATTACGGCGATGTC
This sequence comes from Thermodesulfovibrionales bacterium, assembly GCA_035319385.1. Taxonomy (GTDB): domain Bacteria; phylum Nitrospirota; class Thermodesulfovibrionia; order Thermodesulfovibrionales; family SM23-35; genus DYFC01. The sequence continues at coordinate 1,247 of DATHCU010000076.1, read as the reverse complement.
ATGGCTGTGAAGAACATAGCTCTCGATATCGAAATCAACAGGATTACAGCGATCATCGGCCCGTCCGGATGCGGCAAGTCGACCCTGCTGAGATCTCTTAACAGGATGAACGACCTTATCCTCAGCTCAAGGACAGAGGGCAGATTGCTTTTTCACAGCGTCGATGTCTACGATAAAGACACTGATGTGATCGAGTTGAGAAGAAGGGTCGGGATGGTCTTCCAGAAACCCAACCCCTTCCAGAGTTCCGTTTATGAGAATGTGGCCTATGGCCCAAAGCTTCGGGGAATAAAGAAGAAGGCCATGCTGGATGAGATTGTCGAAAGCGCCCTGGTCAAGGCCGATTTATGGAAAGAGGTGAAGGACAAACTCGGTGAATCAGGATTGAGCCTTTCCGGGGGCCAGATGCAAAGGCTCTGCATAGCGAGGTCTCTGGCGCAGGAGCCTGAAGTCATACTCTTTGACGAGCCAACCTCGGCGCTTGACCCTATCTCCACGGCTCATGTGGAAAACCTGCTGCAGGAGTTGCAGAAGACTATCACGATAATCATTGTGACTCATAACATGCAGCAGGCTGCAAGGATATCGCGCTATACCGCCTTCATGTATCTTGGAGAGCTAATTGAATTCGGAGAAACGGATACGATTTTTGTGAATCCTTTGAACAAGCTGACTGAAGAATATATTACGGGGAGATTCGGATAATGGCAATCTTTGATAATGAGTTGAAGGACTTGAGAGAGAGCATTCTCAAGCTGGGCGGCATGGTCGAGAATGCTATTCACGATTCCGTGAAGGCACTTGTGGAAAGGGATACTGAACTCGCAAAAGAAGTTGTCAAACGGGACCACCTGATCAATGCGCTTGATGTGAAAATAGACGAGGAGTGTGTCAGATTGATTGCCCTGAGGCAGCCTATGGCACGGGACCTGAGGCTGATCACTACCGCAATGAAGATTACTACGGACCTTGAGAGGATGGGTGATTTTGCCGTCAACATCGCGGAGAGGGCGATGGAGCTGAATGAGGAACCGCAGTTGAAGCCTTTCGTGAATATTCCGAGGATGGCGGAGATTACTCAATCGATGGTGCGCGACTCTCTCGACTCTTTCGTGACAGGATGTTCAAGGCTGCCCTATGAAGTGATCAAGCGGGATGACGAAGTGGATGACCTTACCGTGAGGAACTTTGAGGAACTTCTGGCATTCATGATCCAGGACCCGAGAAATATTCCGCTGGCAGTCAAG
>DATHCU010000075.1:0-2324 GCA_035319385.1 Thermodesulfovibrionales bacterium | reverse complement strand
TGCGAAGCGTGGTCTGAAATTGGGGAGATACCGAGAGATGCGGTCGGCTCAATAAAGGAAAAGGCGGCCTTTGATCTAAAAGAGATTGACGAGATCGAGAAGGTTGTAAAACACGACGTCATTGCCTTTTTGACCTGCGTTGCCAGAAGTCTTGGCCCGGAATCCCGGTTCGTTCACAAGGGACTTACCTCATCCGACATTCTGGACACGGCACTGGCCCTCCTCATGCGGGAAGCGTCCGACATTATCATCCAGGACATAAAAGATCTCATGGGTGTCTTAAAGAAACAGGCATATTCTTATAAGGGGACCCCTATGATAGGCAGAAGCCATGGGGTCCACGCGGAGCCCATGACCTTTGGACTCAAGTTCGCCATGTGGTACGAGGACATGAGAAGAAGCCTCCAGAGGATGAAAAATGCAAAGGACATAATCAGCGTTGGAAAGCTCTCTGGGGCGGTAGGTACCTTTTCGAATATACCGCCGGTGATCGAAGAGAAAGTATGTCGCAAACTCGGGCTTAAGCCCGAACTCGTCGCAACCCAGATTGTGCAGAGGGACAGGCATGCAGAATTCCTGACAACCCTTGCCCTCATCGCGGCATCAGTTGAAAAGATAGCTGTGGAGATTCGCCACCTTCAGAGGTCCGAGGTGCTGGAGGCCGAGGAACCCTTTATGAAGGGGCAAAAAGGGTCTTCAGCAATGCCACATAAACGCAACCCCATAGGAAGTGAAAATCTTTCGGGACTGGCAAGGATTGTCAGAGCTAATTCCATCGCAGCACTCGAAAACATAGCACTATGGCACGAGAGGGACATTTCTCATTCCTCCGTTGAACGCGTGATCATACCCGACAGCACGATTCTCGTAGATTACATGTTGACTAGGCTCGACGGCATCTTGCGGTCGCTCCACGTCTATCCCAGGAGGATGAAGGAGAACATGGAACGGAGCTATGGCCTTTTCAATTCTCAGCGCGTGCTCCTTGCCCTGCTGGACAAAGGTATGCTCCGCGAGGACGCATATGAAATAGTCCAGAGAAATGCAATGAAGAGCTGGAAGACAGGGAGCCAGTTCAAGAAATTATTATTGAACGACAAAGAAGTAAGGAAGCATATGACTGCCAAAGAGGTCGGTGCCATCTTTGATCTGGACTACTATCTGAAGAATGTAGACTATATCTTCAAAAGAGTGTTCGGTCCGGCTTGAGCGCCGATACGATCTGTCAACTTCTGTTAAAATAAGAATCTGAATGAGTCTAATCCATTTTTATCGAAAGCCGGCACTCTCATCCGCGAAGAAGAACGAACTGCTATCCGCTGCGAAACGCAGCGTCTCTGGGTCCATTGAAGATATAGAGACCGAATACTGTTTCAATGTTGAGATCGCGGCACGCCTTAACGATGAGGAGACCGGCATCCTGCGATGGCTGCTCTCAGAGACATTCGAGCATGACAATTTTTCTTCCCAGAGTTTCCTTGTGAATTCTTCACCCGTCATGTCTTATCCCTTGATTGTCGAGGTCGGACCACGTTTGAACTTCTCCACCGCTTGGTCAACAAATGCGGTCTCCGTCTGCCATGCCTGCGGTCTGACGAAGGTAAGACGCATTGAGAGATCGAGAAGGTATGGGCTAATAATACGGAGGGGGCCGACATCCGAGACCTCAACGGATCAGGAAGGAAAGAATTTTTCACTTTTGGACCCTCTCGGCCTGGAGTCTTTTCCTGCACTGGTCCATGACAGAATGACAGAATGTGTTTATCCACATAGGTTGACTTCGTTTGAGACCGGTATTGCCCCTGAGCCGGTTCATATTGTTCCGCTCATTGAAGAAGGCAGAAAAGCGCTCATGAAGATTAATGTTGAAATGGGACTCGGCCTTGATGAATGGGACATAGAGTATTATTACAATCTTTTTGTTAACGACATCGGCAGAGATCCTACAAATGTCGAATGCTTTGACCTGGGACAATCCAACAGTGAACATTCAAGACACTGGTTCTTCAGGGGCAGACTTGTCATTGACGGCAAAGTGATACCGCATACACTGATGGATATCATCAAGGCCCCCCTGAAGAAACACCCGAAGAACAGCATTATAGCTTTTAAAGACAACTTCAGTGCGATTCAGGGCTATGAAATAACAACTATCGTCCCCGAGACGCCTGGTCTTCCTTCACGTTGTCAAGAAAAGAGCATCCTGTATCACGCAATCTTTACGGCGGAGACACACAATTTCCCCACTGGCGTGGCGCCTTTCCCGGGAGCCGAAACAGGCACAGGGGGAAGAATACGGGATGTCCATGCAACGGGAAGGGGAA
>DATHCU010000074.1:0-2161 GCA_035319385.1 Thermodesulfovibrionales bacterium | reverse complement strand
ATCCCCTGTTTCGGAAACTGTCAGAGCCGCTTCGATCGTTTCGAGATCCCTCATCTCTCCTATGAGAACAACATCCGGATCCTGCCTGAGAACATATCGCAGAGCTGCTCTGAAAGATACGGTGTCCGCATTCACCTCTCTTTGGTTTATAAGGCATTTTTTGTGCGGATGAAGGTATTCAATAGGATCTTCTACAGTGATGATATGCTCATATCTTTCACTGTTTATCCTGTCTACCATCGCAGCAAGAGTTGTCGATTTTCCACTTCCGGTTGGTCCGGTGACGAGAATCAGCCCACGCGGTTTCTTGACAAGTTCTCCGACAATATCCGGCAGGCCAAGATCATGGAACCCTCTGATCTCAAAAGGGATGGTTCTGAATGCGCCTGCCACAGCACCTCGTTGCATAAAAATATTTGCTCTGAATCTGCTTAACCCTTTTACACCGAATGAGAGATCCAGTTCATTGTTCTCCTCATATTTATGTTTTTGGGCATCAGTCAATATACTGTAACAGAGAGCCTTGGTATCTGCGGGCGTCAGCGGCGGATGATCAATGATCATGAGCTTACCATCCACCCTCAGTCTTGGCGCACTCCCGGTGGTAATATGGAGATCAGAGGCCTTTCTTTCTATCATCATTTTCAACAAGTCATAAAGCGTAGCCATAACTCACCCCTTTATCATTAGTCTCCGAAAGTAACTCTTAAAACCTCTTCTACAGAAGTAGTTCCCTCTTTCACCTTGGTCAGGCCACTCATTCGCAAGGACTTCATCCCGAGTCTGATGGCCGTCTTTTTCAGTTCATCGGCGGATGCTCCTTCAAGAACCATTTCCTTCAAGTCCGGCCCTACAGGCAAAATTTCATACAGGGCTATCCTCCCTTTATATCCTGATCCATTACAGGCAGGGCATCCCCTGCCCCTATAACAGGTTACCATCTTAGCCTCGTCTTCAGAAAAACCAAGCTGAATGAGTGCAGACACAGGGACCTTCTCCTCCTCCTTGCACTCTTTGCAAATTTTTCTGGCAAGCCTCTGGGCTGCGATCAGAATAAGTGATGCAGAAATAAGGAATGGTTCAATCCCCATATTCAGCAACCTGCTGATACTGCTTGGAGCATCGTTCGTATGCAATGTACTAAGGACAAGATGTCCTGTAAGGGCTGCTTTCACGGCTATCTCAGCTGTCTCAAAGTCACGGATTTCTCCAACCAGGATAATATTAGGGGCCTGCCGCAAAAAGGCTCTCAATGCCGATGCGAAAGTAAGACCGATTTCCTCTTTCACCTGTACCTGATTCATTCCTGTAAAATTGTATTCGACAGGGTCTTCGGCGGTCATGATATTTAAATCCGGATTATTGAGATAATTCAAAGCTGAATATAATGTAGTTGTTTTTCCACTTCCGGTAGGGCCTGTCACGAGTATCATGCCATAGGGTTTACTCAGAGAGTCCAGGAACTGTTTCAGCGGGGTTTCTTCAAACCCAAGTTTCGTAAGGTCAACCTGGAGATTCGACTTGTCGAGTATTCTCAGAACGGCTTTCTCTCCAAAGAGGCAAGGCAGAATCGAGACGCGGAAATCGATCTCTCTCTTCTTCCCGAGTCTCATTTTTATTCTTCCATCCTGGGGAAGCCGTCTTTCAGCAATATCAAGCTGCGCCATGATCTTAAGACGAGAAATTATTGGATTTTTTATCTTTAAAGGAAGATTCATTGCATTAAACAAAACCCCGTCAACCCTGTATCTTACTCTCAGCAGGCGTTCATAAGATTCTATGTGAATATCACTTGCCCCTCCTTTAATCGCATTGATCAGAATTCCACTCACAAGCTTGACGATCGGCTCTTCGACGTCTGAGGAAGAATCCTCATCCTGCTCGCTATACGTCTCTATACTGTCGAGGGCATCCCCAACAACCTTGTCAAATTCTTCCACATCTATTGTCATAGCGCCATCATCAAAAGAGGCGGTTTCTTCTTTTATATCTCCCTCAGAAAATGTATATTCCTTTGCCTGAATTATCTTTTTTTGAGGAGCTTTTTGCGATGTCATCAGGGCATCAGATCCCCCCCGGTAATGGGAGTTCATCGCATTCAGTATCGATGATTCACCCGATACCACCGCCTCAACATTATACCCCGTCATAAACTTTACAT
>DATHCU010000073.1:0-2723 GCA_035319385.1 Thermodesulfovibrionales bacterium | reverse complement strand
ATCCGGAAAAAGATTAAAATAGACCTCTGTCGAGGGTTCTGTACTGAATCGCTTCCGAGACATGGTGGCTGCGGATCATCTCAGAGGAATCCAGATCCGCTATGGTGCGGGAGACTTTGAGTATCCTTGTGAACGCCCTTGCCGAAAGACCGAGTTTCTGCATGGCAGAATCTAGCATGGTCTGTGCATCCGAATCAAGCGTACAGTACCTTTTTATATGACGGGTCTTCATCTGCCCATTTGAATAGATCCTTCTGTCGTTACTGAAACGTTCGAGCTGCATTGCCCTCGCGGTGACTACCCGCTGCCTAATATCAACCGACTTCTCGGCCGGGCATTCACTTGTCAGTTCCTTGTACGGGACTGCGGGGACTTCGATATGGATATCGATACGATCCAGGAGCGGACCGGAAACCTTGTGGCGATAACGGTGGATTTGTCCGGGCGTACAGGTGCATTGATGCTTCGGGTCTCCCCAGAACCCGCATGGGCATGGGTTCATTGCCGAGACGAGCATGAAGGATGCGGGATAAGTTATGGATGCGACGGCTCTCGACACAGTCACTTCTCCGTTTTCGAGCGGCTGCCGTAGCACCTCCAGAACATTCCTTTTAAACTCCGGGAGCTCATCGAGAAAAAGCACGCCGTTGTGGGCAAGACTGACCTCGCCCGGTTTGGGCACTTGCCCTCCTCCGATGAGCGCAACATCAGAGATGGTGTGATGAGGAGAGCGAAATGGCCTGACAGCAAGCAGGGACTGCCTCCCCTTGAGCATGCCTGCGACGCTGTGAATCTTGGTCGTCTCGAGGGCCTCATCAAAGGTCATACCGGGAAGTATGGTGGCGAGCCTCTTTGCAAGCATTGTCTTACCCGAGCCGGGTGGTCCGATCATCAAGACATTGTGCCCTCCCGCAGCAGCCACCTCAAAGGCCCTCTTGGCATATTCCTGGCCCTTTACCTCCGTGAAATCTTCTTCATAAGCTGAGTTCTCTTCCATCGCCTTGGCGATGTTGACCTCATGGGGCTTCAAGTTCCCATTCTTGAGCGTTTCGATCACTTCTGGCAGGGTCCTGAATCCGAAGACGGGAATGCCCTCTACCACTGCCGCCTCTGGTGCATTTTCGTCAGGCAGGATTACACCTTTCAGGGATAACTCCCGCGCAGACATGGCCATCGACAGAGCCCCTCTTACAGGTTTCAATTTGCCGTCGAGGGAAAGCTCTCCGGTAAAGAGATAGCCCTCGAAAGAGGATGGATCTACTACTTCTTCGGCACCGATAATGCCTATCGCTATGGGAAGATCGAAGGATGAACCCTCTTTTTTGATATCAGCCGGAGCTAGGTTCACCGTGATCTGTTTCAGGGGGAAGTTGAACCCGATGTTCTTCAGGGATGCCCTTACCCTGTCCCTCGACTCCTTGACCGCCGCATCCGGCAGCCCCACCATCGAGAAGTGAGGCAGACCCCTGGATGTTATGTCTACCTCCACCTCAACCGGGTGTGCATCGATTCCTATAATGCTGGCACTCAGGACAATGGAAAGCATACGCTTAATAATTATATTTTCATCCGTAGTATAATTGCAATATGGTAGAATATGGATTGTTCAATTTTATCTAAGGAGCACAAATGGCCAGAGTACCTGTCAGCATAGAAGAGGAGATGAAGGGCTCCTACCTCGATTACGCCATGAGCGTGATCATAGGTAGGGCGCTACCCGAGGTTAGAGACGGACTGAAACCGGTTCAGAGAAGAATTCTGTATGCCATGTTCAGAGAGGGTCTTCTCCCGGGTAAGAAATACTCCAAATCCGCCGGCGTCGTGGGCGAGGTTTTAAAGAAATATCACCCTCATGGAGACACCGCGGTCTATGATGCAATGGTCAGGCTGGCCCAGGACTTCAACATGCGATATCCCCTGGTTGACGGGCAGGGTAATTACGGATCGGTTGATGGCGACCCTGCAGCAGCTTACAGATATACCGAGGCAAAGCTGGCTGCGCTCGCAGAGGAACTTCTGGCGGATATCGACAAAGATACGATTGACTTCATTCCAAATTTTGACGAGACCACAGAGGAGCCGCTGGTGCTTCCCTCACGGGTTCCCAACCTTATAGTTAACGGTTCTGCGGGAATTGCGGTCGGAATGGCGACTAACATCCCGCCTCACAACCTTGGTGAGATCATAGACGGACTTATTCTCTTGCTTCAAAACCGGGACGCAGCCTTGAAAGACCTGATGTCTCATGTCAAAGGACCTGATTTCCCCACCGGCGGCATAATTCATGGCACTGAAGGCATCATGCATGCTTACAACGAAGGCAAGGGGCTGATAAAAATAAGGGCTAAGGCGCGGATAGAACGGGAGTACAGGGGCGGAGAGAATATTATTGTTACAGAACTGCCTTACCAGGTCAACAAATCAACTCTCATCAAGAAGATAGCCGAACTGGTGAGGGAAAAGACGATTGAAGGCCTGTCGGAGATCAGGGATGAATCCGACAGGGACGGAATCAGGGTCGTCCTTGAACTGAAGCGGGGAGAGATGGCCGAGGTCGTTCTGAACAATCTTTATAAGCATACCCAGATGGAGACTACATTTGGAATTATCCTGCTGGCTCTAGTAAACGGGCAGCCACGTGTCCTTTCCTTGAAGAAGCTACTCAGTCATTTTCTTGATCACAGACGGGACGTTGTTCTCAGAAGGACCCGGTTCGAACTAAG
>DATHCU010000072.1:0-4108 GCA_035319385.1 Thermodesulfovibrionales bacterium | reverse complement strand
AAGAGTGTCCTGGAGAGCCAGAGCTACAGCAAGCCCTCCGACGCCGAGGGCCGTAAGCATCGGGGTTATAGATACGCCGAGAACGCTCAGTATTATAAGAAAGCCGATAGTGAGAATCGTGCCTTTCAATATTCCATAGGCGAGCCCTGTCGTTGGAAGCGGAAGACTGGATTTTCGGACGTAATTCCTGAATATCTTGCCTGAGAAATTCGCGACTGCAACGGTAATGGATAAGATTACTATAATGTGGATGGACTTGCTGAAGTAGAAGATATACCTGGCAGGCAGATCCGAAGTCTCGGCGCCTATGTACAGCGCTATTGCAACACACCAGTAGAGCGAAGGCGTCCTCAGGGATTTTAAGATGATATCGTCAATCTTTGTCTCGGTCCTCTCTGCCCATTTCTGGAGATACTTGAAAGCAATGCTTCTTATACCTAAAAAAACAACCGCTGATATTACCGCTACAATTGAAGGAAACATCAGTCTCTTAAGATAGATATCCATTTCTTCTCCTCAGCACTTTTTGATGATTACATGCTGTTTGGTTTCTATAATATTATTAAAGAAGCGCATGAGAAAGACACTATCATTGAAAAAATCTTGCCTTTCCCCTCCTTTCAAAAGAGTCCCGAAAGCTAGCGGGATTTCGCAAAGAAAGGGGATGAGGGATTTCGTAATCAATGTCCTTGCGCATATGATACTATTAACTCTATCAGGAACGCGTGTTTTATCAAGTCGGCTAAGGTCCCTAATTCACAGTCTAGTATTCTATCTGAACTCTGCCCAAAGCTGCCCAATCTATATGTTTGATAAAACATCTGATTATTAAGTACAATTAAACTAACAGGAGGCAGGCTAGAAAAGTGAATCCCAAAGGCAGTATAAGGCAGCTTGCAATCCGCCGTAAATACAAATCGTATACTTTTTTTTGGGTCTGCGTTTCGCTCGTCGCTCTTGCAGGCTTCGGCCTGATCTCATATGATGATGATTTCTCTGATAACAATGACTCTCCGGTTGTTGTGTTGCAGTATCTGCTCATCGTTGTCAATGGCTTCCTTGTTTCGGAACTGATAAAGATATCAGGCGAAGCAGTAGCCATACCTCTGATAACCGGCTTTTCACTCCTTAACAAAGCCCCGCCGCAGAATGTATCCGTGTAGTCTTGCAACAGTCGGGTAACAGACACATCTGATATGGAAGACTGCTGAGGGACAGGCATTCACCCCGGATTCTGCAGTTGGTTAACAATGTAACAATCAATTAAGGAGAATATCATGTTTGGACTTGGCACCCCGGAATTATTGGCCATCCTGGCCATTGCGGTTTTGGTATTCGGACCGAGCAAGCTGCCGTCTCTGGGCAAGGGACTCGGCGAGGCCATCAGAGGTTTCAAAAAGGGACTCAAAGACGATGAACCCGCTGAGGGCAAGCTGGAGGAGAAACACTAGAAGAAAGACAGGATTCGATCTTTGGACGGCCGTTCCTGGCTATTCAGGGGCGGCCGTTACTCTGCCCCGCCGCCTTTCACATATTCTTCCCATCTCTTCTGTTTTTCGGTTGAAACAAACTCGGAGACAAAACTGTTCGCCTCTTCAAGCCAATTTTCTGAAAACATCTTCATAAAACATAATATGAAATTATACCAGATGTTCAACAAACGATACCCTTTTGCCCTCGGCTCACTGCGCATCTTTTGACATAACCTGGGGAGTTTTGATATGTTAATAACGGCGATGGAGTTCGCCGTTAACCGTCCGCACGGACTGATGACTCCTACTCTTTTTGTCTTGTGAGAGTAGGAGTTTTTTTATGTCAATATCTGAAGCTTGCGTGAAGTGGTCCGCAAGTTCGGGAAAGAGATGAAGGAGACATGCTGAAATACCTTATAATAGGCATAGGAGGCTTTATCGGGGCTATAGCGAGGTTCGCGGTGGCCGCCTGGATAGGACAGAGATGGGGGCGGGATTTCCCGCTCGGTACCTTTGTGATTAATGTCAGCGGAAGTTTCCTGATAGGGCTTCTGATGTGTCTGCTGACGGACAGAATCATGGCTAATCCCCAGTGGCGGCTCTTTCTCGTGGTGGGCTTTCTCGGAGCCTATACAACCTTTTCGACGTTTGAGTACGAGACAGGAAGTCTCATCAGAGACAGTGAATGGCTGCTCGCCATGATTAACGTTTTTGGAAGCGTGATGGCGGGCTTCATTGCCCTCAAGGCCGGCGAGATTCTCGGGAAGATCTTATAGGAGAAAGACATGGTGACAAAAGGACCTGCAAAGAAGCTGACAATTTACGTGGATGAGACCGACAAGTTCGGAGGAAGGCCGGTTTATGAGGCACTGATCGATGTCTTTTACAAAAAGAAAATTGCCGGAGTGAGCGTATTCAAAGGAGCGGCAGGGTACGGTTCTGATGGTGTGTTTCATACGGCAAAACTGCTCGAACTTTCCTCAGATATGCCGGTAAAAATCGAAGCCGTTGATTCGGAGTCCATGATCAACAGAGTACTGCCTGACGTCTACCAGATTGTCGAAAAAGGGCTTGTTGAGGTCAGTGATACCGAGATCGTCAAGTGTTGCAGAACGGTCCCCGAAAATCGGGAGGAAGAGAATAAGATGAAACTCGAAGGCAAAGCGAAGATGCTGAGGATTATCGTAAGCGAAAACGACGAATGGCAGGGTGAGCCCCTGTATGAGGCCATCGTAAAGAGGTTCATAATGATGGACATTGCCGGGGCGACGGTTTACAAGGCTGTTGCAGGATACGGTCCTCACAGGCGGTATCACAAGAAGAAAACCCTGGCCAAGGCCGGAGATCTATCTATGCAGATCGTGGTGATCGACAAAGAAGAAAGCATAAATAGGGTGCTGCCGGTGTTAGACGAAATGGTGGGAGAAGGAATCGTGGTACAGTCCGATGTTAATGTCATCAAATATACGCACAGGGATGTGGATGCTGAGCTGCTCTAAGACGACAATGTATGAAGGGTTGGGAGTGGTCCTGTTGACGGTGTTGAGACATGTGCAGGTGATAAAGGCTTTCTTGTCAAATCAGCCTTTCTGTCGCGAAGCTCTTTTCTTCAGCGCAAGATTTATATGACCTCAAAAATATACGCCATTGTGTAATAGATCCCCACAAGTACAAAAACAATGCCCGTCGCCTTCTTTGTGTAATACTCGACCTTTGTGATCCTGCTATAGAGGGTGGATATATATCCCGCGCCTGTTGCTACGAGGGAGGCAAAGAACAGAACGGGCAGCCCGGTGCCTATGCCGTAAATCAGCGGCAGCCATATCCCCGACTTTGCTTTCACGGCGATGGGAATCAGACCGCCAAAGAACAGCGCCGCGGAGACGGGACAGAATGCGAGAGCGAACAGGACGCCCAGAAGGAGAGAGCCGATAGCCCCTCTTGCAATCAGTTCTCTTGCGAACTTCTCGGATACTGAAGGGAGAGACAGGGGTATTCGCAGCAAATCCAGCAAGACCATCCCGACGAGAATCAGCACAATGCCCAAAATCTTGTTCACATATCTCTGGAGAAAATCCGAAAGGATAGGGACGTCTGCCAGAGCTTTTACGATAAGGACGCCGAGGACAACATATGTAAAACTTCTTCCAATGGTATAGAGGATGCCGGATAGGAATACCGTATCCCTCCGCGTGAGCCGGTGCGAAATAAAAGACACTGCCGCGATGTTCGTAGCCAGCGGACAGGGGCTGACAGACGTCAGTATCCCCAGCCACAAGGCTGAGCCGAGGAGAAGACCTTCCATCTATTGAGCTTCCCTCAGAAACCCTTCTGTTTCATCCTTAACATACTGAAAGAATTTATCCTTATCCCCCACATAAGTCCAGACCTCTTTGAGAAGCTTCCATTTAACCTGCTTTCCATCTTTATACAAAACCAGGACCAGGGATTTGGAAAACAGCTGATAGTCCTGGATGTAGTGGCGGCTCTCGGGATCTTCGACGTTTACAGCCTCAAACTCCAGTTTCCCGGATGACAGTTCCCTGGAAAAATATTGGTAAATGGCGTCGTGAGAGTATTTTTCGATAGTCTTGCATGTGGTACACCTGAAGGTCCCGTGAAAATAATACGCAACC
>DATHCU010000071.1:0-4940 GCA_035319385.1 Thermodesulfovibrionales bacterium | reverse complement strand
AAAGGCTATGATCGATAGGCTTGCACTGAATGATAAACGTGTCGGCGAAATGGCTGACGGCCTCGTTGAAGTTGCCGCTCTTCCCGACCCTGTTGGTGAAATTATCAGGATGCATCAGAGGCCGAACGGTATGACAGTCGGAAAGATGCGTGTACCGATCGGCGTTATCGGCATCATATATGAATCCAGGCCGAATGTCACTGCCGATGCTGCCAGCCTTTGTATGAAGGCAGGCAACGCCGTTGTCCTCAGGGGGGGATCGGAAGCGATCAACTCAAACAGGGCGATTGTCAGGGTTCTGAGAGAGGCCGCAAAAAAGGAGGGGCTCCACGAAGGTGTTGTCACATTTCTAGATATCCCCGACAGAGAGGCCATTATGGAGATGCTCAAGCTTGAGGGGGTAGTTGATCTCATTATACCGAGGGGTGGAGAATCGTTGATCAGGGCTGTAACCGAGAATTCAAGGATTCCGGTACTCAAGCACTACAAGGGTGTATGCCATGTATTTGTCCACCGGGGCGCCGATCTGAAGATGGCTGAAGATATCTGTTACAATGCCAAAGTTCAGAGGCCCGGCACCTGCAACTCAATGGAGACGATGCTCGTGGACAAGAAGATCGCAAAGGCATTCCTGCCCGGCATGATAAAGCGTTTCAAAGAGGCGGGCGTGCGCATCAAGGGATGTCCGCTCACAAGAAAGCTTGATGCATCGCTTGACGCCGCACTGAATGAAGACTTCTACCGTGAATATCTCGACCTCATCGTAAACATCAGGATAGTGGATGATATAGAGGAGGCGATGCTCCACATTGCGAAATACAGTTCCGCTCATTCCGACGCGATTGTGACAAATATGCATGATATGGCAATGAAGTTTCTGAGAGAGGTCGATTCATCGGCTGTCTTGGTGAACGCGTCAACGAGACTGAACGACGGTTTCCAGTTCGGGCTGGGCGCGGAGATCGGTATATCCACTGACAAAATACACGCGCGGGGCCCGATGGGGCTTGAAGAGCTGACCTGCACCAAATTCATAGTATTCGGCAACGGGCAGCTAAGGGTATGACGTATTGAGAGTCGGGATCTTTGGCGGCACATTCAATCCGATTCATTATGGCCATCTGAGGACTGCTGAGGAAGTCCGGATACTGCTTGGATTCGAAAAGATCCTGTTTATCCCTTCAGGTACTCCCCCGCTGAAGACGAGAGACATTTCGTCAGCCCTACACAGATACGAGATGGTGAGGCTGGCGATACTCGACAATCCCTTTTTCGAGATTTCAGATATCGAGGTGAAGCGCAGGGGGAAGTCTTACACTGTTAAAACGATTGAGGAATTGCAGGCCTCATACCAGGACAGGAAGTTTTATCTCATCCTCGGAATTGATGCGTTCCTTGATCTCCCCAACTGGCGTGATCCCGACCGGCTGGTCGAGCTCACCGATTTTGTCATTATTTCCAGGCCGGGATTCAGGTTCGCTGACTTGAGGTCTTCTCCGTACCTGAAGAAGACAGACCACAGTATCCTCGGAAGGATTGATGATACAGAGATGGATTCTCATTCCATTGTCTTGAGAAGCGGCAAAGAAGGACTTCTCTTGAGGACGACTCCTTTGGGGATATCTGCGACTTATCTCAGGGAATGCATAAAACAAGGTGAAAGCGTAAAATACCTGTTGCCAGCAAAGGTCCAATCCTTTATAATTAGAAATAAGTTGTTTAAGAAATAGAAGTTGGACGCTGATACCAGTTCGCAATATTTAAACTCATGGTAGTATGTGACATCTGTCTGTAAAGGAGGGAATGACTTTAGAAAGCAGAGATAAGTCCCTTGCGGCAGCAAGGGCGGCACAGGACAAAAAGGCAAAAGACCTACTTATCCTCGATTTACAGGGATTGACCACCATCGCAGATTATTTTGTGATCTGTTCAGGTGATAGTACAACTCAAGTAAAGGCCATCCAGGAACAGATAGTATCGAAGTTGAAAGAGGCCGGTATTGCGCCTGCGGGTATCGAAGGCCTTACTCTAAGCCACTGGGTTCTTATAGACTACGGAGACGTAATTGTCCACATCTTTGAAGAGCAGACGAGGAAGTTCTATGAAATTGAAAAACTGTGGATCGACGCTAAACGAATTCCTGTGGAGTAGCTTCCGCGTCCATGAGTAAGCTGGGCGTATTTCTATTCATCGTATTTCTGGGTGTCCTCGCCTTATTTGCAATCTTTAATCAGAACATTACACTGGTCAAAGTGCCTTTTGGCCAGACCTATGAAACCCCAACCATAGCATTAATGCTCATATCTATTGCAGCCGGTGCCTTTGCCATGCTGTTTGTCTTTGTAATCAGGGACACGAAAAGATATGTGGATTCCTATCAGTATCAGAAAAAACAGAAGAAGGACGCAAAGGTCCAGGACCTTTATTCAAAGGCATTGAACTATGTCTTCGCCCATCATAACAAGACCCAGGCAAGAGAGATGCTGAACGAGATATTGAAGGAAGACCCGGAGCACCTGAATGCATTATTGCAACTGGGCGATATTGCTGCTTCAGAAGATGATTTTCAAAAGGCCCGGGAATACTATCAGCAGGCGAGAGATGTCAGTCCGAGGAACATCGACGTGCTGTTTTCCCTTGAAGGCCTGATGGAGAAGACAGGCAGGTTCGCGGACGCTCTGAGATATATCGAGGAGATCCTTGATATCGACGATGAAAATCTCACAGCCTTATACAAGAAGAGGGACATTTTTGAGAAACAGGAAAAGTGGGACGATCTTGTGCTCGTTCAAAAAGCAATCCTGAAGAACGAACATACCGAGAAGGACAAGGTCCGCGAGAGACAAAACCTGGTTGGATATAAGTATGAATACGGCAGAGACAGCCTTGAAAATGGCGGTCTTGAAAAGGCCAAAAAGGCCTTCCGCACGGTGCTGAGGCTGGAAAAAGACTTTGTCCCGGCCAACCTCGGACTTGCAGAAGTCCTGCTGCAGGAAGGCGAGGCAGAGGAGGCTATTAACCTGCTAGAAAAACTATATGAGCGGACGTCTTCCATGATAGTTCTCCTGAGACTTGAAGACATGCTGATCAGTGTCGGCGAGCCGCTTAGACTCATAAGGATATACAAGAACAAGATATCCAGGAACACACAGGACCCCGGCATCAAGTTCTTTCTCGGCAGGCTCTATTACCGGCTGGAGATGATCGATGACGCCTTCGAGACTATGGCATCAGTGGATACCGCTGGAACCGGCAACCCCGCTATACATCAGCTTATGGGTAATCTCTACATGAAGCGGAACCAGGTGGACAGGGCTGTGCATGAATTCAAGAGGGCGCTGGAGTCGCATGAGTGTGCTTTCAACCTTACCTATCTCTGTGAACAATGCGGTCATGTATCCCCCGAGTGGTCCGGCAGATGCGCGGACTGCAGGAAGTGGAGCACGTACCGCCTCAACCTTCTGACCTGATAGAATAAGCCATTTGCCTCGGACAGCCCTCTCCACCGGGTGTCTAATCCTGCTTAATGTATTGAAACGCGTGTTGAAGGTGCACTAAGTGTCGGAGGCTTTCTTGTCGCATCAGTACTTCCATTGTGCAGAGCTTTGTTGCGACATCAGGTTTAAAAGTCGCCGTTAAATCTGCCCTTTTTGGGTCAAGAAACGTTTTATGGCAGAAAGGCTGCGTGTTTTGCCTCTTCCCTGGCTTTTCTCTGAGATCTGCTGACATATGTTCCGTGCGTGGATATACTATAATCATAAACTATGGCATCGATTTTCAGCAGACTGGATAATTTCTTTAAGAACACCCTGTGGGAAGTGAAACCTGATGCATCAGATCAGTTCAAGAAACTGTCCATTGTCACATTGAGACTTCTCTATAAATTGGGTGCGGAGTTTCTTAATGGCGAAATCCCGCGCAGGGCATCGAGCCTCGTTTATACCACCCTTCTCACCATTGTTCCAATTCTGGCTGTTTCATTCTCTGTCCTTAAAGCCCTTGGCGTGCATAACATGCTGGAGCCCCTGATGCGGAATTTTCTGGCCCCTCTCGGAGAAAAAGGCGATGAGATAACACTAAATGTTATCAACTATGTGGGAAGGGTAAATGTGGGCCTGCTGGGGGCCATCGGACTTGCCAGCCTGGTTTACATTGTCATGAATACCATACAACAGGTTGAGAATGCCTTTAACTATCTGTGGCAGATAAGGGAAAAGAGGAGTATCCCGGGGAGATTCAGGGATTACATGAGCGTACTCCTTATCGGTCCGGTACTTGTTGTTTCGGCGCTCGGTATTACCACCTCGGCTATGAGTAATTCCATTGCCCAGCAGATCAAATCCATAGAGCCCTTTGGCTCTGTTCTCTTCCTAATTGGCAAGATCGTACCATACTTCTTGATGAGCATTGCTTTTACATCGATATACTACTTGCTTCCCTATACTAAAGTCAGATTGAAATCGGCATTGGCAGGGGGGGTAGCCGCGGGTATCCTATGGGAAGCGGGAAGCTGGACATTTGCACACTTCGTGGTCTCGTCAACCCAATATTCTGCAATATATTCCGGCTTCGCAATCGTCCTTCTATTCATGATCTGGCTTTACTATAACTGGATAATTATGCTCACCGGAGCAAAGGTGTCTTTTTATCACCAGTTCCCCGTTCTTGCTTCTTTGAGGGATGACCGAACCGTCTGCAGGGATTGGTACAGGCGGCGTCTTTCGCTAACTCTGATGTATCTCATCGGATACAACTATCATTTTAATAAGCCCCTTTGGACCTTATCTTCGCTTATATATTTTTTGCGGATTCCCAAAGATATTCTGCAGGATATTCTAGATGCCTTTGAGAGGCGCGGGCTTATACGTTCGGTTAATCCCGACAAATCTTATCTGCCTGCACGGGATATCGGATCCATAACTATTCGCGAAGTAATCCAC
>DATHCU010000070.1:0-4032 GCA_035319385.1 Thermodesulfovibrionales bacterium | reverse complement strand
AAGCCCAAAGAGCTTGAGGCCGAAATATGTGAAGAGGGCCGCGGAAGCGCCTTTTGCCAGGACAAGAGTGAGCCTGTCGAATTCAGCGTGATCGAAATGCTCAAGCTGCCTCTTAAAAACCTTATGCGTAAGCGTACTCTCGAATATGACCATGGTCAGACCCGCTATAATTGCGGACAAAAGAAAATACGCAGGCAGCAGTTCTGAATACCACAAAGGGTGGAGTTTACCGGGAGCTATGAGAAAAAGCGCCCCAAGTGCTGACTGATGTCCGCCCGCTATGACAACACCAAGAACAGTCGCCCATATTGCTAATTTGTGAAAGACCTCGCGAAGTCTCTTCAGGTTCAACCACTCGAAGAGGGACGGGCTCCATTCGGTGAGCAGTATCATGATGTAGAGCCCGAAGTGCCAGGCGATCAGGAACATTATAGAGGTGAAGCCGAAAGATATTATCATGGGGTACGGCAGACGGTAATATCTCCCGAGATCAAACAGAAGGCCGAACACGGAGAAGAGATATCCAAGCAGGCTTGTGAGTATCGCGGGCTTCACAAAGTGCTGAAGGTTCTTCATGCCGAAGAGGTGATAAGCCGTCCCTATGACGAGACCGCCGGCTGCAAGGGCTATACCGCACAGGACGTCGATGCCTATCCAGATTCCCCACGGGTTTGCATCCGAAAGGTTCGTAGAGGGCCCTAGTCCGTACAGAAAACGGTAGATCATCACAGGCACGGACACGGCCAGAATAGCCGCCGCTATGGCATTGGACACGGTGAGATTCGATTTCACGTACTCAGGGAAAGTCATGCCGAGGAATATCTTATCGCGCACCCAGGATATCGAATCAGGATTTCTTTTCATCTTTTTCTTCCTTTGCAGCATGGGTCTCCTGAGTGACCTGCCTGTTCTTTATCTTCTTGATCGCATGAAATGCCGCGAACACCAGCGGCCATGAGGCTGCGATCTCGAATGTCTTTATCGTGAATAAGAACCCCTTGCTCTTTTCAGATGGCGGTTTTTCCCCCAGATCAGTCCTGAAGCCAATCTGATCAAAAGGGACAGCCGAAAGATACAGCCAGCTCGTGCCGCCGACCTCGCGTTCTCCATAGACGTGGTCAACATATCTGCCCGGGTTATCGCGTATTCTCTCATGGGCGAGGTTGATCAGATCCTCTCTACGTCCGAAGCGCATGGTTTCGGTTGGGCAAATGTTCACACACGCAGGCACACCGCCCTCTTTGCCGATCCTGTCAAAGCAGAAGGTGCATTTTGTGACACGGGGGGTCAGCGGTTCGTTGTATTCATATGCAGGGATATCAAAGGGACATGCAATCATGCAGTAGCGGCATCCGACGCAAACCCCAGCGTTATAAAGGACAGCGCCTTTTTCCGTCTTCTTAAACGCATCGACAAAACACGCGGACTTGCAGGCCGGGTCCTCGCAGTGCATACATTGTTTTTTGACGTATATGGGTCTTGAGTCTTTGGGATTGAGGAACCGGTTCACTACTGTGAACGTCTGAGCGTGAGTCCGCCTCACCTTATCGAAAACCGATTTGTCTTCAAACGCCTTTACCGGCTGGTTAGGGTTTTTGTTCCAGTCATTGCACGCCCATTCGCATTTTCTGCAGCCTATGCAAACAGTCGTATCAACGAGAACAGCATACCTGCCGGCACTCGCGGACGCCTCATCCGCAGAGGCCCTTGAACTCCTGCCGAATACGGCCGTCCCTGCAATCGCCGCGGTCCTTATCAGAAAATTCCTTCTGTCTATTCCCATCCGGAACACTCCATTTTCACAAATCCTTTTGCACGAACAATTTGCATTAACGTGTCAAATCTGCGTCTATTCGTCTCCGTCAATCCTGTCTGTGCTCAGGAACTTGTAGAAAACAATAAACACAAACAGAAACAGAACGGCTATCAGATACTCGTAGCCCTTTTGACTGAAAATCTGTTCAAAGATATACATTGAATTGTCTCTCCCGCGACAGGACCTTGTTGAGACTCCCGGTCTTTTCTTTGTGGCAATCAGAGCACCCCCTGGCCTTGACGTCCATCTTCTCATGGCAGGTTATACACTGCCGATGATACGCCGCAAGGAGTCGCGGCCTGTTCATGTTCTTCACATCGAAGGTGAGCGAATGACAGCTCCTGCAGCGCGGCGGGTCGGTATCCTTTGCCTCAGCCTCAGCTGCGCTCTTATGATGGCATCCCATACAGATCGTGCGCGCACCGCCATGGAAAGAAGTCGCGGCCTTTGACCTGTTCGAGATCTCTGTCAGGCGTTCAATAATCTTCCTGTGCGGGAATTCCGCAGGACCATACTGATCTTCCAGAACCTTTATCGTCACCTTTTCAGGGACATCTTTCACATTAAGGGACTTCACCGCGATCGGTTTGGCAGTCACTCCGCTCTTGTCTCCGCAGTGGCAGACAGCGCAACTCCCCTTCTTGGGGTCATTCGTCTGTATGTCGGCATCGGCCAGATAATAGTGGCATCCCGAGCATTTGTTCTCCGACTTCAGACTCTTATGGCACCCCGCACAACTGTGGGCGGAAGACAGGCCGTGATAGGCATTGGCCAGATTGATCCATCCGCCTTCTGACGAGCCGACAAGACCATGGCATTCCTTGCAGGCCTGCAAGGTCTCATGGTGGCAGGAGCGGCAGGTCTTTGTATTCCTTTCGTGAAACGCATGGTCAAAGGGAACCCCTTTCATCTTTCCGTCCTTAGCATTAATCAAGGGATCTTTCGGTTGACCGCGCTCCGGTCTGGGGACGTTCGAGAGTTCGGCGATTGTCCTGTATCTGCCGGTGTGACACTTCAGACACTCAACAGGACCGGCCTTCTCTCCTTTATCGATATATCTCATATGACAATTCAGGCACTGCCGGTGAGACACCCTCCGCATGGAAAGACCTTTGGCCGCGGCTGCCTGTACAGCTGCCGTCAGAACAGGCCCCCTCTTGTGATCAAGATCATGGCAATAATAACACGATGCCTCGGTGCCCTCTTCGTACACCAGCCTCAGGGATTTGTCCTCCTCCTTTGAGTCGTAGGTGTGATGGCACACGCCACAGTCATTATTGCCCTCTTCTTTCAGTTTTCTGACATGCTGGTCGTGGTAAGCAGAATCAAACTCAAACACCGGATATGTGATAGTCAAAGACTCAAACTTCCTGATATGACAATCTCCGCATCTGACAGGGCCGGACCTCATCCCCCGATCAAATCTCTTCGTGTGGCAACCGATGCATTTCTCATGGTACGCGTCCGTAATCGCCTGTCTGTCCTTGCCTTCGGCCTTGAAAGGAAATTCAAATATGAAGCCTTCGCCGTCAGACACGGGATGACACGTCTTGCAGCCCTCTTTTCTATATGCTTTAGCATGCAGGGAGTGATCAAATATAACCTGCGGCCTCTCAAGCTTCCCGAAGATTTCGGTGTGGGCTATCGCGAGTTTTTCAGAGATCTTATTATCCGATTGCTTGTTGCCCTCACCGGAATAAACACGAGCGAGAAATAGTGACATCACCGTCACAAGCGACAATATGACGAGCAGTCTCGTCTTCATCCCTCAGCCTCTTTTTTTTCCGCCCTCATATGTTCAGGAACATACATATTTTGAACGAGTATCTCACTGATAAACATGACGCGCATGTCAAGCTTGTAATAATGGATCATCTCTTCGATCGTTTTGTGGCAGCTGTGGCACGGCGTGATGACGATCTTCGCGCCGGTCGCCTTCAGCTGATTTATCTTCGTGCGTCCGCCTTCCATCCTGATGAACTTCCACGGAGGCCCGTAGTTGATTACCCCCGAACCGGCACAGCAGCAGTAATTGTGCTCAAGCCTCGGATTGACGTCCCTGAAGTCCTCGCACGTAGCGTTCACAACGGAGCGGAGCATCTGACCGAGGCCCCTGTTTCTGACGATGCTGCACGGGTCCTGAACCGTAACGGGTTCCTCTATTTTTTTTGCGATCTTTATCCTTCCGTCCCTGATGAGTTCATGGAAGATCTGAG
>DATHCU010000069.1:0-13561 GCA_035319385.1 Thermodesulfovibrionales bacterium | reverse complement strand
CTGTCATCCGCAACCTCTATCAGTCCGTCCTTCTTCATGAGTCCTACAACCGAGTCAATCCCGTCATCCTCTGACGAGAGGCGAAACCGGTTGAGGCTCTTGTGTCCCTCTTCATTGAGGACCCACAATAGTTCTATCGCTTCATCTATGCGTTCCTTGTCCATGGCTGTCTAATTATATCATTTCTCTAGAGCCGAAGGGAAAATGCATGAATCCATTCCAGCGAGTTTTTTGCGATACAAAATGAAAAATGATATATTAGACGATGCTCAAACTCCGCGATGTTATCGTCGAACTTTACAGACAGGCTGCAACCTCTATCCCTGAGGACGTTGAGACCGCCCTGCTTCTCTCCCTCAAAAAAGAAGGGAAAAGATCGAGTGCAGGGAGAGCTTTGTCCGCCGTCCTTGAGAACATAAGACTTGCGAGGGAGTCCTCCATGCCGGTCTGCCAGGATACCGGTGTCCCGATATTCTTTGTGAAGATGCCTTGCGGAGTCAGCAGACGCAAGATTGAAGAAGAAATTGTGAAAGCGACAAGGGCTGCTACAAGGACGATCCCGTTAAGAGCTAATGCGGTTGATGTGATCACGGACAAGAACTCCGGTGACAATACGGGCGCAGGGTTCCCTGTGGTCTATTTCTATGAGAGCGGAGATAAGAGGCTTTCTGTTGACCTCATGCTGAAGGGTTCCGGCAGTGAAAATATCGGACAACTGTACAAGCTGCCTTTGGAGGAATTGAAAGCGGAGCGAGACCTGGAAGGGGTCCGTAAATGTATCCTTGATGCCGTGTACAAAGCCCAGGGCAAAGGATGTCCGCCTTACATTATAGGTGTCGGTGTTGGGGCTACGAAGGACCAGGTGACCAGGCTCTCCAAGGAGCAGCTTATGAGAACCATTGACGATACGAACAATGATGCGGTTCTTGCGAGCCTTGAGAAGAGAACCCTGAGAGATATCAACAAGCTTGGCATAGGGCCCATGGGTTTCGGCGGCAAGACAACTGCGCTTGCGGTGAAGATCGGCGCGAACCACAGACATCCCGCGTCGTATTTTGTCGACGTATCCATTAACTGCTGGGCAAGCAGAAGGGCAAGGGTAGCATTCAAGATTCAGGATGAAGGGAGCGGAGGCGGCAATGAAAGAGGCTGACCCAAAAAGACTGAGACTCCCTCTCACCAGGGAGGACGTCCTTTCCCTTCGTGCCGGCGATGAGGTATTGATCAGCGGAAGGATTGTTACAGGCAGGGACAAACTGCATAAGTTCCTTGTGAGCGACAGGCCCTCGGGAAAGCAGATGCCTGTCGATCTTGAAGGCACGATACTCTATCATTGCGGACCTATCGTGAAGAAGTCTTCAAAAGGTTACGAGATAGTGGCATGCGGTCCTACCACGAGTATGCGCGTTGAGATGTATGAGCCTGTGGTTATCTCGGAATACGGACTGAGAGGCATAATGGGGAAGGGCGGTATGGGGCCTCAGACATTGCGTGCCCTGAGAGAATACGGCTGCGTATATCTGCATGCGATAGGCGGGGCAGCCGTATATCTTGCTCAAAGAGTAAAAAGAGTTGCTGGGGTGTGGAAACTTGAAGAGTTCGGCATGGCTGAGGCCATGTGGATCCTCGAAGTTGAAGACTTCCCGGCCATTGTTACGATGGACTCTTTTGGCGAAAGTCTGCATGGGGATATCGAAAGAAAGTCATCAGATGAATTCAGGCGGCTCATCGGTCTCGTCTGAAACGATAGACCGAAAGACTTGAGACCCGTGATACGGTTCAGCGAATCTTCTGCCCCATGTGTTAAAATTGAGTATCAGTTGAGAGAGCATCCCCTTGGAGAAACCGTATGTCTTACCGTCCGATGAAGATTGGATCAACAGGAGCAAGGCCTGTTCAGGAGCGTGACAAGAGTCGACTGCCGAAGGCCGGACCGGTCAAGTCATCATTTGAGGCAGTGCTTGCCTCCTCCGTCAAAGAGGCTGAGGCCATGCAAAAGACCTGCGGCAACGTCGTTCTGAATTCCTGCGCACCCATGCCCGAGATTACTGCCCAGTTTGAGCCGCCCCGTGCCGATGACTTCAGCAGAGTCATGAAGATCGTAATGAAGCACGAAGGAACTTCATATGTGCATAAAGACGGAGGCAGAGAATCGTCCAGGATGGGCATACTGCAGTCCACTGCCAGGGAGTACGGATATACCGGTGATATCAAGAATATCTCTAAGGCCGATGCCGAAGCGATATACAGAAAGATGTGGGAGAAATCCGGTGCTGCCAAGCTGCCGTATCCACTGAGTGTAGTTCACTTCGACACTTATGTGAACAGCCCTGCGGCGGCAAGAAGGATCCTGAAACAGGCGGGAGGAGATGTTGACACATACCTCAATCTGAGAGAGAGACGTTTCGTTCGTCTGGCGGAGATAAGGCCCGGCAGATACGGCAAGTATCTGAAGGGCTGGATAAACAGGGTGAACAACCTGAGGACCGTTGCAGCTCAATATGCAAAGACTGACAATGGTTCAAACATGAAACTTGCCTCTGCCAAAAGAGTAAATACCCGCGCCTGATGCAGGGGTTTCCATGTTGATAGGCAAGAACGTATTACTGAGATGCGGCAAGTGCGGCGCGCTCAACAGCATACCTGAAGAACGGATAGCGGAGCATCCCAAGTGCGGTAAATGCGGGAATTATATCTACTTCCCGACCAGACCCGTTGATGCTACCACCGGGAGTTTTGGCCGGGAAGTCCTGGAATGGCCCGGAGTCGTGATGGTGGAGTTCTGGGCGGCGTGGTGAGGCCACTGCAGAAAAGAGGCTCCGGTCGTGGAGTCCGTGGCTCAGGAGTGGGCAGGAGTCCTAAAGGTTGTGAAGGTCAATGTCGACGACGAGCGCCAGCTGGCATCACAGTTCAACATAACTGCCACCCCGACATTTATTCTGTACAGACGAGGATTAATGCTCGGTGACACCTCGGGGGCTTTGCCGAGGGAACAACTCATGGCGTGGATTTATTCTCTGGTGCGGTGACAGACTATTATTTCTTCTTGCCGGACGATGAAAAGATTATAACTCCGGTATTTTCCTTAGAGCGAATACTACCCGCCAGGACTTCCGCTTCCTTCCTCTTGTCAAACCTTCCGATAAGCACCCTGTAGAGTCCCTTGCCTTTGCCGTGGGTCTCATAGGAAAATGTGTCGTAACCCATACCGGCAAAATGCTTTACCTGTGAAACAGCATTTCCCTTATTCTTGAAAACCCCGACCTGGACAGAATAGAAAGGTTTGCTTTCGCCTTTTGCGGGAGCTCGCTTGGCAGGTAGCGGTTTGCCCTTCGCTTCCTGTTTCTGGACCTTCTTCGGTTCCACCGGTAAAATCTTTTCTTCGGTCTTTACTGGCTCTGCCGGTTTGACTTTTTCAGCCGGCTGTACCTGTGTTTCCCGAGGAGGCTGCTCATTCTTCGGGATGTTGCTTTGAGGCGCGGGAGGCACCGAGACAGCGGGCTTCGGAGTTTCGGGTTTCGACGACAACCTTGTATAGAGATAAACACCCCCGCCGGCAGCAACAATGACAAGCACAACAGCGAGTATGAACGTGGCGAGCTTTGGCTTGGCGCTGTCCTCTTTTGTCACATCAGGTACGTCTTCCTCCTCGGGCTGGATGTCATCAGGTTCCTGAGGAGCGGCCTCGGGTTCTCCTTTTGACGTACTATCATCGGAGTGAAGCGGATCGGGTTTCGCTGTGTCGTCCTGAAGATCCACACTCCAGGTTGCCTCATCATCATCCTTATCCTCTTTGCCCGACTCGGGCGCCGCATCCGTCGATATCTCCGCAAGCACCTCATGAAAAGCCTCTTGATCTGTTGGTTGGCGGCTAATCGTCTCCGTGAACGGTATCTCTTCTTCATGAAGTTCCCTGATGACCGGCTCTTCCGCGGGCGGATCGGATGGCGGCTCTTCTCCAGGCGGCTCATCCACAGGTTTCTCTGCTGTGGAACTCCCGGAAGAATTCATCTCTGTAACATCTATTGTCTTGGAAATCAGCTCTTCAGGAGTGAAAGACTTCTTGATGAAGTCAACGATGCCGTACATCAGAGTGTAACGAGGCTCCACGGTCCCGCCGTGCGGTGTGATTATGATTATCGGGACATCTCTAAGCTGCTCTGATTCGTGTATGCTTTTGGCTATCTCCAGGCCGCTCGTGTCTCTCATCGCGATATTGATGAAGACCAGGGAAGGTTTTATCTTTAACGCGGTCGAGACGCTTCCGGACATGCCGGAACTGTTATAAACCGCATATCCCTCAGATTCCAGGATCGTCTTTATATTCTGAGACGTCTCAGCATCAGTATCAATTACAAGTATTGTCTTCTCTGTCATGATGATTCAATTTATCAATAAACATAAAAGATGTCAAATGCGGCTGCACGACAAGGTCGCACTTGATCAGTTGTTAACATAGCCCTCTACAAGAATATCTCCCCCAACCCTTCTCACCGAGACATCCCTCAGGGTATATGCCTCTTCGAGCCGCCTGAATGTCTTCCCCCCGACAACGGGAAAAGAATCCTTGCCGCCAATTATCTTGGGAGATATGAAGAACATGACTTTGTCCACAACTCCGTCACTGAGCGCATGGGCGTTCAGTGATGAACCACCCTCTATCAGCACGGAGGTGATGTGGCGTTCACCCAGTTTCCCCAAAAGCCATTTGAGATTGAGTGTTCCTTCGTAACATATGACAGAACTCTCGGGCAGATTAAGGCAGTCCGCCTTCTTCTTGACCTCTTTAGTGACCACAATCGTCTCGGGGGGAGACTTAAGGACTCGCGCGTCAGGAGGGATCTCAAGCCCGGGATCGATCACGATCCGTATCGGATTCTTTCCGCCTTTTATCCTGGCGGTCATCTGAGGATCATCTGCCTTTACCGTGCCAATAGCGGTAATTATCGCGTCCACGCTGCTTCTGAGCCGATGAACGGTCTTTCGCGCCTTTTCCCCGGTTATCCATTTGGACTGTCCCGCCGGGGTCGCGATCTTGCCGTCAAGGGTCATTGCGGCTTTCAGGACCACAAACGGCATTCCGGTCGTTATGTATTTTATATAGGATTCGTTGAGTCTCCGGGCTTCATCCTGCAAAATGCCCGAGGAGACCATTATGCCGGCCCTTTCGAGTTCGCGGAGCCCCATGCCGGATACCTTTGGATTGGGATCGTTCATGGCCACCACGACTCTGCTTATGCCTGCACCAAGGATAGCCTTTGTGCAAGGAGGTGTCCTCTTGTCCGTATGGCAACAGGGTTCGAGATTCACATACAGTGTTGAGCCCCTGGTTTTCTCTCCTGCCTGTGCTATGACCAATGCCTCGGCATGAGGTGTTCCCGGCTTCTTGTGAAAATCCTCGGCTATTACTTGACCATTTCTTACCAGGACAGCCCCGACCATCGGGTTAGGGCTCGTCAAGCCCGAGGCCTTTTTGGCGAGGGAAAGCGTCCTCCTGATGAAGGAAACGTCGTCCATGGGTTACTAGAATACCATAAAATAATTATTCAGTTACAGGCTGTGTGGTTCAGGAAATCCCCGCCCTGACAAGAGGGAAGGGGAGTTTATGTTTCATCCGGTCAACCCCCTCCGACCTCGCCTTGCAAAAAGGGCAGGATTCACCCCCGTGCGTAAGGGGATGCCGTGAAACACAATTTTCTTCTAACGCATTATTTATTCTGCTATAATAACAGCATGGATTTGAACCATGTATGGCTGGGAATAATTGCACTCGCCGTAGCTGCCACAGCCGGTTACGTTATCTCGCTTATCATTGAACTGAAGAAGACGCTCCAATCTGTCAACAACATGCTGAAGACGACCGAAGAAAGCCTTAAGCCAACCCTCGACGAAGTGCAGCAAACCTTGCGGAGTCTCAGGAGCGTCTCTGAAGATATCAATGAAGTCACATCGGATGTGAGGGTTTTGTCAAAGTCTGTCAGAGATGTCGGAGAGAACGTCAGTCGTGTGAGCGGTCTGATTGGTACTGTTTCATCATTGGCGGCGATGAAGGCTTCGGGACTCAGGGCTGGCCTTAAAGCAGGCCTTGGCGTGTTAATCAGCAATCTTTTTTCGAGGATGGGAGGCGGAAAATGAGAGATGAGTGCGGATACGGTACAGGCAGCATATTTCTTTCTTTTATACTTGGAGGAGTTGTGGGCGCCGGCGTAGCGCTGCTTTTAGCACCGCAGTCGGGCCGCGAGACACGCCAAAAGATAAGACAGTTCACAGAGGATGTGAAAGACAAGGCTGTGGATTATGTCGATGACATGAAGGGGAAGGTTACCAGCGGCATCGACAAGAGCAAAGAGTATTACGAGGAGAAAAAGACTATTCTGACATCAGCTATAGAGGCGGGGAAAGAGGCTTACGAAAAAGAGAAAGAGAGGTTTTCCAAGGAAGAGAATGCATGAAGTATCTATTGTTCAGGGTCTGCTTGATATTGCAATAGAAAATTGTAAGAAACAGGGATACAAAGGAATTGAATCAATAAAGGTTAAAATAGGCAAGGCTTCAGGTGTCATGCCCGATGCTCTCATGTTCGCATTTGAAGCCATGAAGCCCGGCACAATGGCTGATAAGGCTGTTCTCACCATCGTAGAAATTCCCGTAAGCGGTTACTGCAATAGTTGTTGCAGCGATTTTACGGTGGATGATGCCTATGTCACTGAATGTCCAAAATGCGGAAACATATCCCTGCGGACCGATACAGGGCGTGAACTCAATATTGACGAGATGGAGGTCTTTTAATGAAGGTCAAGGTTGTTACGAATATACTTGAGGCCAATGACAGGCTTGCCGCGGAGAACAGGAAGATATTTCAAGACCTGGGAGTGTATGTCATTAATCTCATGAGCGGGCCCGGAGCCGGCAAGACTTCTATTCTGGAACAAACGATAAAAGCTACGAACGGCAGAATGAAGCTTGGTGTAATAGAGGGGGACATCGCTGGGGACGATGACGCCCGCAGGATAGAGAGCGCGGGCGCACCTGTTGTTCAGATTAACACCGGCGGCGCGTGTCACCTGGATGCGAATATGATCAGAGTCGTCATGGATGATCTGCCTTTGAAGGACATCGACCTGCTCTTCATAGAAAATGTCGGCAATCTCGTCTGTCCTGCAGAGTTCAATGTGGGTGAGGAGATCAAGGTTATGCTGCTCAGTATCGCGGAGGGTCATGACAAGCCTCTCAAGTACCCGTTAATGTTTCAGGAATCGACTGCGCTGGTTCTAAACAAGATCGATTTGCTCCCTTATACGAATGCGGATCTCGAGAAGATAAAGAGAGATTCCCTGTCTCTCAACCCGAAATTGAAGATATTTGAGGTGTCCTGCAAAACAGGCCAAGGAATAAGTGATTGGGTAGACTGGCTTCTGGCGCTTGTGAAGAAATAAGGATCTCAAAGTCAGAGTTTCATAATGTGAGCGAATCGGGTTCAGGTCAGACACAGACCTTGGAACCCGATTTTTTTTGCTTATTAATGGATATGTGGGGTGGAGGGCAGACGTGACAAAGAATCTTTTATGCGCGACAAGAATTTGTCCATATTCACATGGCGGAACTTTGAACCTTGTGTGATGCAGTGATCGGCGCTTGCAACGTGTGGTCAAGGTGCATTAGGGTGTTGCATAAAAGCTTCTTCATCATATCTGCCATCCAAATGGGAAGGTCACCTGCTATAAACAGGCACATACAATGAAGAAGACTAGAACTCGGATATCGGTCAAGGGCATTGTTCAAGGGGTGGGTTTCAGACCGTTCGTGTACAATCTTGCCAAAGCGTTGAATCTCAAAGGCTTTGTCATAAACTCGTCCAATGGCGTTACGATCGAGATAGAGGGCAAGGGAAGCGGCGTCTTCGCGGATCGCCTCTCAAAGGAGGCCCCTCCTCTTTCTCAGATTATGAGCATCGAGACTGTCTCCCTTCCTTTTCACGGGTATCGGAATTTCGAGATTCGGGAAAGCAGAGACGAGGGCAGTTTCACTCTGGTCTCCCCGGATGTCTCTGTTTGTAAGGACTGCTTCAACGAGCTGCTGGATGTCCATGACAGACGATATCTGTACCCTTTCATAAACTGCACAAACTGCGGTCCAAGATATACTATAACGAAATCGGTCCCGTATGACAGACCTAATACCACGATGTCGGTCTTCAAGATGTGCCCGGACTGCAGCACAGAATATCACGATCCGGGGGACAGGAGATTTCATGCTCAGCCGAATGCTTGCCCGGTGTGCGGGCCTCAGGTGACCCTGATCGTCGGCAGGCAAA
Source organism: Thermodesulfovibrionales bacterium (assembly GCA_035319385.1). Lineage (GTDB taxonomy): Bacteria > Nitrospirota > Thermodesulfovibrionia > Thermodesulfovibrionales > SM23-35 > DYFC01. The sequence continues at coordinate 5,247 of DATHCU010000069.1, read as the reverse complement.
GGACCGTTGTCAGGAAGGACCCTATCGGCAGGACCATCAAGATGCTGAAGGACGGGAAGATCGTTGCCATCAAAGGGCTGGGAGGTTTTCACATAGCCTGCGATGCATCAAACAGAGATGCGGTTGAGAGGCTGCGACTGAAGAAGAGAAAGAGCAACAAGCCCTTCGGGCTTATGAGTCCCGATGTTGAAACGGTCAGGAAATTCTGTGAGGTTTCTAGAGAGGAAGAAGATGTCCTGATTTCGAACAGACGTCCGATTGTATTGCTCAGAAGACTGCCTAACAACCTTCCTGATGCGGTGTCACCCAACAATCCGTGCATAGGCTTTATGCTTCCTTATACTCCGTTGCATTATCTCTTGTTTCATTATCCTATCCCCCCATATCCCTCCCTTGGAAAGGCGGGGGGGAGTGATCCCTCCTTCTCTGTCTCTAACTTCGATGCCCTTGTCATGACAAGCGGGAATATTTCCGAGGAGCCGATTGTGATAGACAATGAAGAGGCGATAGCGAAACTCTCTGACATTGCTGATGCCTTTCTCATCCACAACAGAGACATCTTCATGCGGGTGGATGACTCGGTCGTCAGAGTAATCAGCTATGAGCCTATAGTAAATAGTCAGAATGCAGTCCCATCTGGTGGGACACGAGGTTCGCTGACCTATTATATGCGTCGTTCAAGGGGTTACGTCCCTGATCCGGTACAGCTTCATGAAGACGGGCCTGAGGTCCTGGGCTGCGGAGCTGATCTGAAGAACATATTCACTCTGACGAAAGGGAGCTTTGCCATACCGAGTCAGCACATAGGTGACATGGAAAACTACGAGACACTGAAGTTCTTCGAAGAGAGTCTCAGAAACCTCAAGGATGTCTACAGGGTGAATCCGGTGGCCCTGGCGTATGATCTTCACCCTATGTATCTTTCTTCCAGGTGGGCGTCGGAGCAGAAAGACATAAAGAAGATCCCGCTTCAGCACCATTATGCCCATGTGGGTTCAGTCATGGCTGAAAAGGGCATTAAGAACGAGATCATAGGGGTCACTTTTGACGGGACCGGATACGGGACGGATGGAACCCTATGGGGCGGAGAGTTTCTGATCGCTGATATCAAGGGCTTCAAAAGAGCGGGCCATCTGAAATACGTCCCCCTGCCGGGCGGAGAAGGCGCTGTCAGGGAACCCTGGAGGATTGCGGTAAGCCATATCAGGGAATTGGCAGGCGGTAAAGTCATGACTCATCTGAAGTCAGCGGGTTTCATTGACAGGTATGGAGAAGGCAGGATAGAGGAAATTTTGAACATCATCGACAAGAGGCAGTTTTCGCCTTTGTCATCGGGCGCCGGAAGGCTCTTTGACTCCGTGTCTGCGCTGATAGGGCTGTGTGATAAGAATACATTTGAAGGAGAGGCCGCGATTGCGCTTGAAGCCATCACAAAACCCGGGATTACTGAAGACTATCCGGTTGATATAGAGTTTGGGGATATGGTCGAAGTGGATTTTTCGCCGGCGCTATCAACGATTATCGGGGATATCGCGAAAGGTGAGAAAAAGGGTGTTATCGCCTCAAAGTTCCATAACTCTGTCGTGGCTGCCATCACAAAGGTGGTCGAAAAGCTCTCATCAGCATATAATCTGAAAGATGTGGCCCTCTGCGGGGGAGTATTCCAGAATATGTATCTCCTGGAGAGGACAACCGCCAGCCTCCTCGCTAGAGGTATGAAGGTCCACATTCACAACAGAGTGCCCACCAACGACGCAGGAATATCTCTGGGCCAAGCGTATATAATAAGAGAGAGGATAAAAGCGGGAATAGAATAACAAACTCTAATTCCGAATCTCTAAATCCTAATAAGATGACCACCGGTCTTAATGGCTTAGTATTTAGAATATTTCAATGAGAAGGAGTGGGCAATGCAAAAGGTGATTGAGGCGATACACAATCTGACAAAGGCGATAGGAAGGCCGATAAAGTTGATGGAAGTCTGCGGCACGCATACCGTCGCGATATTCAGGCATGGCATCAGGGGTGTGATCCCGAAGGAGATCAGCCTTCTGAGCGGGCCCGGGTGCCCCGTATGTGTGACCCCGATACGAGACGTGGATATGGCGATAGCGATCTCGAAGACCAACGGTTTTCTGCTTACCACATTTGGCGATATGATGAGAGTGCCCGGCAGCAAGAGGCAGTCACTATTTCATGCGCAGGCCGAAGGCGCGAACATCCAGATAGTCTACTCACCGATGGATGCCCTCGATCTCGCGGTTAAGAACAAAGACATAAAGGTGGTATTCTTCGCAACTGGGTTCGAGACGACATCTCCCTCGATTGCCGGGACTCTTGCCCAGGCAGAAAGTCTTGGGGCAAAGAACTTCTATATCTACTCCGCCCATAAAGTTGTCCCTCCTGCTCTCAGGGTCCTGCTTGATTCCCCGGACCTGAAGATAGACGGCTTTATTCTCCCTGGGCACGTAAGCACCATTATCGGGACCAAACCGTATGAATTCATGGCATCCGACTACAAAATACCGGGGGTTGTAACTGGCTTCGATGCAGAAGATATCCTGACCGCTATAATGATGATCCTTGCGCAGATTGCTGAAGACAGGGCAGCCATAGAGATCCAGTACACGAGAGTTGTGAGGCCTGAAGGCAATAGAAAAGCAATGCAGTTGATAGACGAGTTCTTCGAGCCCGCAGATGCAAACTGGAGGGGCATAGGCGTGATACCCGGAAGCGGGCTGGCTTTGAGGCCCGTGAAGGCGCATCTTGACATCAACCGCGTGCTCAGCATAGACGTGGCAGATTCTGAGGAACCGACAGGATGCCAGTGCGGACAGGTGCTCAGAGGAATTAAGATCCCGACGGACTGCAAGTTGTTTGGGAAAGGCTGCACACCAGAACATCCGGTCGGCGCCTGCATGGTGAGTACCGAAGGCAGCTGCGCCGCATATTACAAATATTCCGGCGTGGTGAAACAATAAGAGGAACAAGTCAAAATTAGCATTTAGCAATGCAAAATTATTAATGAAGGAATGGTCGGTGCCAGTTGATGAATGAGAATTGCTAATTGCTAAATGATAATTGTTGATTGCTAATTGATCATGGCGTCGGATACACTGGTCATAATACCCGCATATAATGAAGAACGAAATATTTCAGATCTTATCCACTCGATCAAGCAACTATATCCTTCCATTGACATAGCCGTCATCGATGACGGGTCTTCCGATGCAACTGCCCGATTGGCGCAGGGAGCAGGGGCGTGGGTGCTCTCTCACCGGTTTAATATGGGGTATGGCGTCTCACTCCAGACGGGGTACAAATATGCTGTGGCAAAGGATTACCAATGTCTTGTGCAGATTGACGGGGATGGGCAGCATGACCCGGCCGATATCGGCGCTCTACTCGCCGTGGTGAAAGACAATGGGACAGACCTGGTTCTCGGGTCCAGATTTCTTCAACAGAATGACTACAGGACATCCATCTTCAGGCTTATCGGCATTCATGTCTTTCGTGTCATTCTGAAACTCCTTTCGGGACAGGAGATTAAGGATGTGACGACAGGTTTTCAGGCCATGAACCGAAAGGTGCTGGATGTCTTTGTCAGTGACGTGTTCCCTTACGACTATCCCGACGCTGATGTGATTCTTCTGCTGTCTGGCCTGGGTTACAGAATTAAGGAAGTGCCTGTATTGATGCATCCAAACGAGGAAGGCAAATCCATGCACCGGAATCCGCTCAACGCACTATATTATATTTTCAAGATGATTCTCTCGATGTTTCTGACAAAGATGAGGAAATACTGACAACTGCAAAAGGGTGCCAGGATCCGAGTATTCAAGATCGAGATATCTTTTGAATCTTTGGATCCCCGGGCACTAATTTCTTATTGGAGGGAGATAAAATGCCTCTCAGACAACAAATTGTTGCTGTTGCGATAGCGATTTCTATCTTTATTATTATTCTTGAACTCGTGCGTAAACGAAAGCTTAGGGAAGAATATTCCTGGCTCTGGCTGCTGACGGGAACATGTCTTATTGTCTTGACCGTATGGTATGAACTGCTGTTAAAAATTACGCATTTAATCGGAGCTGTTCTTCCTACGTCCGCCCTCTTTTTTTTCGCCATTATCTTCCTGATGCTTGTTTGCATACAGTTCTCGATAAAGATAAGCAAGCTGACGGACCACGTGAAGGATTTAACTCAAGAGGTGGCGATTTTGAAGGCGGCGAATCCGTCCGCGGGAAATAGCGGGCCTAGTGACAAAGGCTGATTCAGAAGAAATGCCTAAAGCAGATTTGTACATAGATAAAATAGATTTCCATAGGTATCTGAATCAGAAAGAATGCGCCGAATGCGGATTCTCTTCCTGCGAAGAATTTATCAATTCTATGAAAAAGGGAGAGACCACTACTGATGACTGTTCCTTCATTAGAGTTAATAACATGTACGCCTTTGAAGCGGTTAGGAGAATTGAAGAAACATGGCCCGATGTACCGCTCCTGACACATCCGAGACCTGCCGCTGCCGGACTTGTCGAAATCAACCAGCCTGATAACAGGTCATTGGTTCTTGTATCCGGGAATAATGAATTTACTCAGGAAGTGCTCTTGACTGTTCTCGGTACAACGATATGCCCATTTTATGTGCTGTTTGTTGATACGGATGGGAACACCGTGGATATGGCAATGATATACGGGTCACTTACGGGCGAGCGAATACGTAACGCACTTAAAATCAATAATATGGAAGAAAGGGTTGCCGCAAAGGAGATCCTGCTGCCCGGCCTTGCATCATCCATAAAGAAAGAGGCGGAAACACTGACGGGATGGAAAGTCAGGATAGGCCCCGTATGTGTCGCCGAACTGCCCTTGTTCCTATCGGACATCTGGGTGAAACCATGACGACAGGGTTCGAGGGAACAAAACATAGGACGAGGATTCCAGGGGTAAAAGACAACAGGGCTGGGGATAAGGGCAAGAACCTAAAAGGCAGAGAAGTGACTGAGTATCAACGGACTGAGCGTTAAGCTTTTGTTGATGTCATTCGGGAACAAACAGATTTGGTGATCTTACCCTGCCGTAAAATGTCTTTGAACCTTGTCCTTTTCTCGATTTAACCCTTGAAACCCGTATGCGAGCCCGAACCCTTTGTCTTATTTTATATGTTAAAATAACGGAAACACGAGGGAGGATGGAATAAAATGGAGCGGATTCTGCTTGGACACGGCAGCGGGGGAAAGCTGAT
>DATHCU010000068.1:0-6517 GCA_035319385.1 Thermodesulfovibrionales bacterium | reverse complement strand
AAGGACTCCTACGTCGAGGGCAAAATTAGCGACGGCAAGATCAGTCCTTCCGTCTCCGTTGAAGTCACCGGTGGCTATTGAAGTTGCACCATCACTTCCTGTCTCATATGTCCCTGCCGTATGAAACGCTGCATCGCCATTCCCGAGGAGAATTGAGATATCTTCGCTACCCTCGTTTGCCACGGCGAGGTCAATTCTTCCATCTCCATTGAAGTCTCCTGTGACCACTGAACTCGGACCTCTTCCCACATTGAAGTTCATCGCAGCTTCAAACGACAAGGCAAATGCGCCTGATGAGAAGAGACTAAGCATGGCAAGCACTGAACATAATAAGAAGATCTTTTTCATTGACCCCTCCGTAATAGAACAGACTTGTCCTGAGGCAATCGCCGAAATAATATAGCAAAAGCTTGAATGGTAAGTGAAGACTTTTCTGCAAGGCGACAATAAACATTATGATATTGAGATGGGGATGCTGCGAGAGCGGGCTTCTGAGCCAATTTGTGAATGTTATGCTATGACTGCCAGTCCTGCAAAAAAAGGTACTCACGATATGGCGGGATTTGACTCTTATCCTGCTGTTATCTTCATCTCCTCCGGGATCCTTCTCGGCTTGCCGGTGGGGTCGAGGCAGGCAATTCTGACGTCGGCTTCAACCAACAGGATATTGTCCCTTGTGATATGATGTTTAATTGACATCGTAACAGGCGTTACGTTTACGATCTCTGTCATCACCTGGATGGTCTCTCCCAGTCTTGCAGGTCTTTTGTAATGTATTTCCACATCCACGACCGCAAACATGCACCCCCGGTTGTGGAACTCCGCAACACTGACCCCGTGATCCGAGAGATATTCGGTGCGTGCCCGTTCCATATACTTCAGATAATTGGCATAATAGACGACGCCGCCGGCATCAGTGTCTTCGTAATATATCTTTACGTTGAGAGGTTTCGTCATTCATTCAGTCCCTATTTCGATTTGAGTATTATGTAAGTAGCTCCCAGTCCGCCGTCGCGGGCCTTTGCAGAAGAGTAAGCCAGCACCCATTTGCTGAACTGACCGTGAAGCCATTTGATTACTGCTTCTTTAAGGATCGGACCCTTCGGCGACCTCAGGCCCCTCCCGTGAATCACTTTCACACAGGACAAGCGCTTCCTTAAAGCATCCTGAAAGAATGTGAACAAGGCCTCGTCGGCTTCGTCAACGGACATGCCGTGGAGGTCGATAAAATCCTGCACCGCGTATTGTCCCTGATGAAGTTTTCTCGCCACATCCTTTCTGACTCTGGGATGGACCCATTCTATGTATTCCGGGGTGTCGGACAATGTGATCCTCCTCTGGCCTTTTACAATCTGGTTCAGTATCTGAATCGTATCGTCCTTTACAACCCGAATTCTCCTGGCTCTGCGTTGTCTCGTTACCGGTATCTCCCTGAATTCCTTAATCTCCCTGACGTCAGCCATGGCTTCGGAGAATACCTCCTCATCAGTCCGCGGGTCCGCAGTCTTTTTGACCCTCTCTTCGCTGAGCACGATATTGCGATTATCGAGAGCGTCTTTCAGACCCTTAAACGGGGCGACCGACCAAGCCGAGGTTTTCATGCCTTTATTATCACCTAACGGGGGGATCTGATCAAGGGGAGGCTGTCTAAACATGTCGCTGATCATGGACTCATCATCAACGAGTCTTTGCCGGCGAGTGGAGAAGACTTGCGAAGGGCCAAATTTTCTATGATTTTCCTGAATTTCTGGTTTAATATAGTGCATGCGTAATGTTCTTGTCATATCAGGTGAATCGAAAGAGATAGCGGGATTGTTCAAATCCATTAAGATTTCCGCGGGCGAAAAGGGTATGAAGCCGAAAAGTATTCCTGTAGGCACGGACCATCTGAATCCTCTTCAATACGATCTTGCCCTGCTCGACCTCGACGTCCAGGAATGGAAGCAGCGGCTGATGGACCTCAGGCAATTCATACCGGTAATAGCTTTCTCAACGCCTAATCTTAAGAGGGCCGTGGAAGCAATGAAACTCGGGGCCACGGACTATCTCGAAAAACCCCTGACCTCTGAAGTCCTGACCGATGTCATCAAGAGACATAAGAAAAAGGTGCTCAATTCAGAGTACGGCTTCGATGAGACTATAGGAACCAGCAGGTTGATGCAGGAGGTCTTCGGCCTTATCAAGAGGGCGGGCGCGAGCGAGAGCAACGTATTGATTACAGGAGAAAGCGGCACAGGGAAAGAGCTTGTTGCCAGGGCCATCCATAAATGGAGCCCGAGAAGCGAGAGATCTTTTGCAGTTATCAACTGCAGCGCCATCCCTGATACGCTTCTAGAATCAGAACTCTTCGGCTTTGAGAAGGGTTCTTTCACAGGCGCCAACTATACAAAGAAAGGGCTGCTCGAAATCGCCGACAAGGGAACAGTCTTTCTTGACGAGATCGGGGACGTGTCTCCGCTGTTCCAGGCCAAGATCCTGCGGGTTCTGCAGGAGGGCGAGATCATGAGGATAGGCGGTTCGGAAGCTATTAATGTAGATCTCAGGATTATTTCAGCAACCAACAGGGAGCTCGACATTGCCTGCAAAAAGGGTATCTTCAGGGAGGACCTTTTCTACAGGCTGAATGTGATAAACATCCATCTGCCGCCGTTAAGGAACAGGATTGAAGATATCCCTGCCCTTGTCAAACACTTTATCGAGAAGCACGCGCACAAGAGAAAAGACCTGCTGATTAAGGACATAACCGAGGATGCGATGGAAATCCTGAAGACCTATTCGTATCCCGGGAATATCAGGGAACTCGAAAATATCATCGAGCGCGCTGTATCTTTCGCTGACAGCCCGCAAATCCTGCCTTCTGATCTGCCCCCGGGCATTAGCCAGTTTCCGTCCCAGAAGATCAACCCGTCTCTGAAGCTAAAGGAAACCCTGAGGAATGTCGAAAAGGAGTTGATCTGGTCGTCTCTTCAGAAATCGGGGGGCAATATCTCCAAGGCGGCAAGTGAACTCGGCATTCACAGACAGCAACTTCAGAGGAAACTCAGAGTCCTGAAGATAGAAACATAATATTTCTCTGCAACATATCATTGCATACCTAAAACAGCCTATCATTCACGTGTTACCAAATATATCTGCAACAAGTAGTTGCAATATATGCGCCAATAAATAAAATAACACTTTAGTAACAGCATGTTACAGAAGTGGCATATTTATTGCTCATTTCCAACTAGTTATAAAGACATGAATTAATAAGCATATGAAGATTGAAAAAACAGTAGACAGAGGAAGCAAGGAAAAACTGTACGTGCAGATCTACTCGATCTTTCTTGAAAAGATCGAGAACGGAGAATGGCCTGCGGGGGGCCAAATTCCCGCTGAAGATGAACTCTGCAAGATATACGATGTGAGCAAGGTGACGGTCCGTGAAGCCATTCAGGAACTCGTCAGGGAAGGATATCTCAGAAGACTGCAGGGGAAGGGCACTTTTGTAATGATGTCTGAACCCCAGTCGGGCATTGTCATGAGGACGAGATTATCGGAGGACATTTTTGGAGAGGAGGTGAAAGCGGAAAAGGAGATTTTGGAGAGGGGCTTCCTGGGGGTGGCAGAAGACATTCGGAAGATCCTTGTGAATGAGGGAGAAATTTACTACATCCTTTGTAAGAAGATCGTTAATGAAGAATCATACAGGGAAGAATTCTTTATCCCGCAATCTATCCTGCCGGATATTGAAAGTGATGACCTGACTCTGGGATCACTTTATGACTTGATAGAAGACAAAGGCTCAAAAAAGATATTTAAGGTCATACAGACAGTGGAAGCGACAAAGATAGCCGGGGACGCGCCGGCCCCTTCTGGACGGGACACTGTTTGGGGGCTGCTTGTCAGCAGGACTATCTTCAGTTCTGAGGGAATACCCATTGCTTATTCAAGGCTTTCCGGCACAGGGCTTAAGCAAAAGTTCCAGATGGAATTCGAGAGAATCAAGTGATCGAAGTAAATACATCGAAAAGGAGGGTTTGAGATGAGTTTTCCAAGAAGAATGTACGAGTTTCTCAAAATGGCGTCCATAGCCCATGCCCAGTGGGACTATGAGGTCTCGATGAGCATCATCAAAAACCGCAAGAAACTGCTAATCCTCGCGCTGTTGTTGCTGCCCATACTGGGGGTGACGTTTCTGCAGGCGGCGGACATGATCGGCAGCAAGACCGCGTATGCCCCGGCGCATTATTCGAACCTGATCTTCATGGTTTCGATTGCGGTGGGTCTGGCCGCGGGTCTTATCACCGGGTGTATCGGAGCAGGGGGAGGGTTCATCATCACCCCGGCGCTGATGGCGGCCGGAGTCAAAGGCATTCTTGCAGTAGGAACAGACGTTTTTCATATCTTTGCAAAAGCGATAATGGGGACCACGGTCCACAAGAAATTGGGTAACGTTTCCGTCAAACTGGCAATAGCGTTTCTTGTTGGTTCAGGCGGGGGAACTTTCATAGGCGGTTGGATCAACAAGACTCTTTACAACAAAGACCCACTTTTAAGTGAGGCATTTATCAGCACGGTCTATGCCGTCCTGCTCGGGTTCCTCGGTTTCTATGCCATGGCCGACTTTATCAAGTCAACAAGGAAGACTGCAGGGGGAGGAGGCGGTGGTCACGATGCTCACGGAGGACCTTCTGGAATGACAAGCCTGTCAATAAGCTTGCAGAAGATCAATATCCCTCCGATGATTACCTTTGATGAGGACTTCGGCGGAAGAAGAATTTCCTGGCTTTTCCTTGCTATGGGAGGTTGTGTCGTAGGTATGCTCGCAGCGATCATGGGAGTCGGCGGCGGTTTTGTCACCTTCCCGATGTTCGTCTACATCTTCGGCGTTTCGACCGCGACAACAGTCGGCACGGACATCCTCCAGATCATTTTCACGGCGGGTCTGGCGTCCATAGCTCAATACGCCATTTATGGTTACGTGTTCTACACGCTTGCCATGGGCATGCTAATCGGCTCCCTGATAGGCATCCAGGTTGGGGCGCTTACGACAAAAGTCGTAAAGGGAATACATATCAGAGGGTTTTACGCCCTTTCGATCATTGCCGGGTTTGTCAACAGGGCTTCAACCCTTCCAAAGAAACTGTCGGAGCTTGAATACATCAACATGGACAAGGCACTGACCGCGAACATAGAGTTTATCGGCAATATTGTGTTCTGGATCGTTGTCGCATTCTTTGGACTATGGATAATCAGCAAGTTCGTCACTAACATCGGAAAGTTAAGAGAGGAGGGCTAACATGGCAGGTTCATCGAAAAAACATTTAGGGTTAGGTGTCGTCATGGCGCTGTCCTTTTTCGTGATATTGTTTCTGATGTTTTCGCCTATCTTCCCGAAAACTTCAGATGGACAACCACAGAACGGGTTACAGTGGGCTGATGAAATGTTCAACAGCCTTGCCAAAGGTTCATCTTATTTTATTCCAAAGGTTGCGAAGAGCAATGAAAAGTTCATGGGAAGGATGTTTGCGGTTACCATAAAACTGGACAAGCCTGAGGATAAACCCGGAGAGGCTGAGAAGAGGGCTCAGAGGGCATCCCAGCTGTTTATGATCAATCCAGGCGCAAAGGTTGAAGTCAATGGCTCTCAACTGAAGATTGACGGCGACCTCGGTTTGGTGCTTAAGGCGGCGCTGGAAGATTCAGATGTTATGTTCAAGAACCAGGGAGACAAAATAAAGGCCAAATACGCAGAGGCAATGGCAACGGATGATGTGAAGCAGATGTACAGGCAGTGGAATAATGTGTTACCAAAGATAGACAAGATATTCAAGAAGGAAGGCAAGATTGAGGAGTCGCAGATAGTCTCCGACGTGACGAAGAAAGCTGTTGAAGCCTCTTACAACTTCTACAAGGTCGAAGCGGTGAAGGTCAGTGAGAAAGCCGGTCTGATGACATTCCTTCTCGTGTTCTATGTCGCCTATACCATGTGGTGGGGCTTTGCGATCTTCTTTATCTTTGAGGGAATTGGACTGACCATGTCAAAGGCCAAAGTCAAGAAGGAAGTCTAAGGAGGATAAAATGAAAATACTGGTCCCTGTAGACGGTTCAAAATATTCGCTGGAAGGCGTAAATGTGGCACTGGATTTAGCCAAAACAAAGGGAGCTGATGTCACGTTGATAACAGTTTCTCCCTTTGTCTCGGGTCTGGACCTCGAGATTTCGGCCAAAGAAATGGCCGGTCTGAACGAGTCGATGAAGAAACGCGGCGAAGAAGTGCTTGAGAGCGCTCAGAACATATTGAGGGCAGCGGGAGTAAATTCCAATACAATCCTGTCTTCAGCCATTTCCGCGGCGGACGAGATTCTCGGCGTTGCCGAGAAGGACAAGACAGACCTGATCATCATAGGCAACAGGGGTCTTGGAGGTGCTGCCACAAGGTTCCTGATGGGAAGCGTAGCCGCAAAGGTTGCGGCCCACGCGCCCTGTTCTGTTTATATAGTAAAGATGACATAGAGTTACGATTAATCCCCTC
>DATHCU010000067.1:0-5926 GCA_035319385.1 Thermodesulfovibrionales bacterium | reverse complement strand
GTGTCATGGACCGCGCCACCGAGGGCCGAGCCTATGAGTATCCACAGGAAGCCCGGAAGATAGCCGAACTGGGCTGCAAGCATCGGACCTATCAATGGCCCTGCGCCGGCAATGGCGGCAAAATGATGCCCGAATAACATGAACCTGTTTGTGGGATGATAATCTATGCCGTCATTGAGTCTGTTTGATGGAGTAGCTCTGGATTCATCAAATGAGAGGACCTTTGCGGCGATGAACGAACCATAAAACCTGTAGGTTATGACGTAGAAACAGGCTGCGGCAACGACGAGCCAGAGGGCGTTTATCTTCTCCTGCGGGTTAATAATACCTGCGACGACGGACAGAGAGACTGCGGCAACGAGAGATACGAATGTCCAGAGGATCCTCTTCATCATCAGAATCTCATTTTAACATACGAGTGAAAGCATTACTGAACAAAATGACGGCAACATCCGACGAGCCAATGACTGCAATCCTCCCGTGAAATGGCTCGATTTGTAAAGCGGAAAACTACCCTTGTGGCACTTCCGGCATACATGTTAAATACACTGCGTGGAAGAAACAGCGCTATTTCACATCCTATATTTGTTTCAGTCTGTTTCTTGCCTCAATGAATAAGTCTATGTTCGTCCTGTCCTGGTAATCGGTATAAGTGAATAGGTGAGGTGTGTAAGTCTGTTCGCTGGTCCTGTATATAAGGGTTACCTCCGCGTAGATCCCCTTTCCCATATAGATGCGGTGGGAGTAGTTCTTTGTGGAAGCCAGGACTACCTTTGCAAGGGTGATGTATCCGGGGTCGAGGTTGATCCTCCGTTTCCCTCCCGAGGAGAGCGCATCTTCAATCTGGATCGTCTTCAGTTTGAAATCCGGCAGTGAACCCGTATCGATAATTCCTTCAAAGAAGAGAAACTGTCTGAGTATCGGCCAGCCGAGTTCATCTCTGTAATGGGAAGAATGATCCCAGGGCACAGCGGGGCTGATCAGGAATATCTTACCGAACTGTTCACCAAGAATGCGGACCGATTCATCGAAGATCAGAGGGTCTTTGTAGAGTGATCCGAGGAAAAGCAACGCCCGCTCAGGATGCCTTGCCTTTCTCATTTCTGTTGTCTAAGGTTCGTTCATCATGGAGCGGAGGGCGTCAAGAACGCGCGGACTGTCCCATTCTTCGGGCCCAATGACCTTGTGCCGAAGCGTGCCCTTCTTGTCCAATATGAATGTTTCAGGCACGCCGGTAATGCCGAAGGTTTTTTCCGCGGACGAGTCCGGATTCACGTAAACCGGAAAAGTGTATCCGTTCTGAAGCATGAAACCGGTTGCTCTCTGAAGGTCATCCTTATACAGGATCGTTACCAGTTTGAACCGGGAATCACCCGAGAGCTGCCTGAACATCTTCTCCATAGAGGGGATCTCCTCAACGCAGGAACCGCACCACGTAGCCCAGAAGTTTACCAGAACGACTGACCCTTTAAGGTCGCGTATCTTAACGTGATTGTTGTTGATGTCAGTCAGTTCAAAATCGGGCGGAGGGGAACCTATTTCCGTCAATGTTACTTTGGTGGACTGAGGAGTTCTTGATATGAAGTACAGTGCAGCAACTGCGGCGACAAAGACAATGAGAAGAATGAAACCTTTTTTCTTCACTTTTATTTGGACACCATGCGCGAATTAATTTGAACCGGTAAGCACAGGGATTTCTTCTGCGGCTTCGATGAATGACGGCCTGTCAGCCTCGAGGACAACCGATATCTTGTGAATTCCCTTGAATCTCCCTTTCAGGAGTTCTTCTGATAACGGGTCTTCTATCTCTTTCTGAACAGCTCTCCTCATCGGCCTGGCACCGTATATGGGCTGATAGTAACGGCCGATGATCCACTCCTTGACTTCCTGCGATACCTCTATTACGAGTTCCCGGTCGAGAAGGATTCTGTTGGTTTCATCCACGAGCAGATCGATGATGGACATAAGATGCTCTTTTTCGAGCGGGTGGAAAACCACGATCTCATCCACGCGGTTGAGGAACTCGGGGTTAAAAGTCTTCTTCAATTCATTCAGGACATTTTCCTTTATCTTCTCGTAGATGATGCCGTTTACATTCTTCTGGAACCCCAGCGGCGTGGCTTTTTCGATCAGGCGCGCTCCGAGGTTGGATGTCATGATAATAACGGTGTTCCTGAAATCCACTTTTCTGCCATAGCTGTCCGTGAGAACGCCTTCGTCCAGGACCTGAAGAAGAATGTTGAACACGTCGGGATGGGCCTTTTCGATTTCGTCAAAGAGCACCACGGAATAGGGTTTCTTCCGGATCTTCTCAGTCAGCTGTCCGCCTTCCTCATAGCCCACATACCCTGGAGGCGCACCGGTAAGCCGCGACACGTTGAACCGCTCCATATACTCGGACATATCTATCTTTATGAGTGAATTCTCGTCATTAAACAGGAACCATGCAAGGGCCTTGGCAAGTTCGGTCTTCCCTACTCCGGTAGGTCCGAGAAAGAAGAAAGAGCCGATGGGTTTCTTATTGGATTTCAGACCGGCGCGCGATCTCTTTATCGCCGCCGCAACTGCCTTTATTGCCTCTTCCTGGCCGATGATCCTCTGGTGGAGTTCGAGGTCCATGCGAATTAGTTTCTCGGACTCTTTCTCCTCAAGCTTAGACAGAGGGATGCCGGTCATCTTTGACAGCGTGTATTCTATATCCTCTTCCCTGACAACCGGGATCTCCTTGTTCAGATTATCGATCCACTGTCTGTGCATCTGTTCGTGCAGGCGTTTCAGCCTCTCTTCATCCAGCCGTATCGAAGATGCCTTTTCGAGATCATGCAGTTTAATGTAGAGGTTCTTCTCCTTCGATGCCCGCTGTATGTCGGCTTCCAGATCTTTCAGTTCATGAGGTGGTGTGTATTTCTTCAGTTTTATCCTGGATCCTGTTTCGTCTATCACATCGATCGCCTTGTCAGGCAGATATCTGTCGGTGATGTACCTGTCCGATAATCTAGCCGCAATCTCTATGGCGGAGTCGCTTATCTTAACCTTGTGGAAAGACTCGTATCTGGACTTAAGGCCTTTGAGGATACTTATAGTATTTTCGATTGACGGTGATTCTATGTTAACGGGCTGGAATCTCCGTTCGAGAGCGCCGTCCTTTTCGATGTGTTTTCTGTACTCATCCGGGGTTGTTGCTCCTATACATTGAACCTCACCGCGAGACAGCGCCGGCTTCAGCATGCTCGATGCGTCAACAGAACCCTCGGCCGCGCCTGCACCTATCAGCGTATGAAGTTCATCGATAAAAAGGATCACATTGTCGGACTGGCTGATCTCTTTCATGACTATCTTCAGCCGCTCTTCAAACTGGCCTCTGTATTTTGTGCCTGCTATCAAAGCCCCCAGGTCGAGGGCGATGAGACGCTTTCCAATCAGACTGTCAGGTATATTGCCTGCGATAATCTTCTGGGCCAGACCTTCTACTATGGCGGTCTTGCCCACCCCCGGCTCGCCTATGATAACCGGGTTATTCTTTATCCTTCTGCCGAGAATCTGAACCAGCCGCTCAATCTCGTCTTCCCGGCACATGACCGGATCGAGTTTACCTTCTTTGGCGAGCTGAGTCAGATCCCTGCCAAACTCGTCAAGCGCCGGGGTGGCGCTCTTTTTCTCTTTTGCGTTTGTATGTGCCCGGATCGAGAAGTTTATGGTAAGCTGCCGGGCGCCAAGCAGGTTGGCTCCGAAGCTCCGCAGGATCTTCCCGCCGATACCTTCCTCTTCCCTGATAAGACCGAGGAAGATGTGCTCACTGCCTATGTAGTTATGTCCTAAAAGCCTCGCCTCTTCAACCGCCAGTTCCAGGACTTTCTTCGCACGCGGGGTGAAAGGGATGTCCCCGAAGGTCATGATATTGGTTCCCTGGGGGAGGTTCCTCTCTATCTCCATTCTAATCTCCTCGGGGGTAATACCCATTCTCTTCAGAATGGCAACGGGCAGTCCGTCATCTTCCTTCAGGACCGCCAGGAGGAGATGTTCCGTTCCTAAATAGTCATTTTGCCTTTTTTCTGCCTCTTCCTTGGCATAGATAATGACTTTTCTTCCGCGTTCTGTAAATTTCTCGAACATTAGTACCTTTCAGAGATTTATTAGTTTAATAATAATTCTTTACAGGGGTG
Organism: Thermodesulfovibrionales bacterium; assembly: GCA_035319385.1. Taxonomy (GTDB): domain Bacteria; phylum Nitrospirota; class Thermodesulfovibrionia; order Thermodesulfovibrionales; family SM23-35; genus DYFC01. The sequence goes on along the minus strand of DATHCU010000067.1, from coordinate 1,763 downwards.
AAAGTCAAATAAAACCTCGGCTTCCATCCCGGCGACTCCCCCTTGGATATTGTAAATAAATCTAGAAAAATCAAGACATTATATCATACGGTCTTTCCCTCATGAACAATCATTACGAACGCTAAACCACTTGCCTGCCATTGTTTCGCCCATGGCCAAATTCCCTGTCCTCTCCTTGGAGTAAAATATCATATCTCTTATGATAATATAATAAGCCATGGTTAAAAAAAACGTGAGGGCTTCGTCGAGACCTAAGTGCTGTGGATCAAAGGAAGAACTCCCCGCAAGAGTTCAGCCCGCATTCGCTAATATCTGCACAAACGCGGAATGCCGCCTGAGAAAGGCGGGTTGCAAGGGATTCGAGGGCTGTCCCGGATACAAGGGCAGATAACGTTAAGAAGGATGAAGGATGGAAATCGAATATCTATACAGGAGGCGATAATGAAGAAACTGGTGTATGTCATATTTACGGTTATGGTCCTGGCGACGTCCGGCTGCGGTTACAACGTCATGCAGGCCAACGAGGAGGCTGTCAAGGCGGCCTGGGGAGATGTTGAGGCTGCATATCAGAGGAGAAACGATCTGGTCCCGAACCTCGTGGAGGTTGTTAAGGGCTATGCAAAACATGAGAAAGATACCCTTATGGCCGTGACAGAGGCGAGGGCAAAGGTGGGGTCTTTCCAGGTGAGCAAGGACCTTATTAACAATCCTTCTGCCTTCGAGAAGTTTCAGCAGGTGCAGGGCCAGATGAGCAGCGCCCTTTCGAGACTCATGGTTGTTGTCGAGAAGTATCCGGACCTGAAGGCGAACCAGAACTTCCAGGACCTTCAGAACCAGCTTGAAGGTACGGAAAACAGAATAAATGTGGCCCGGGTGCGGTATAACAAAGCGGTCGAAACCTTCAACACATCGATAAGGATTTTTCCGAACAGCATGACGAACTCCATGCTCCTGCATCTGAAGATGAAAGAGCCTTTCAAGGCCGAACAGGGGGCTGAAAAGGCGCCCCAGGTCAAGTTCTGATGCCAGAGGAAAAGCATTCAATTTAGAGAAAAGAGAATAGGTATAAAGTGATCTCTATACGGAAGCGAAAAGCGGCCCTGGGTTCTCTCTGGATTGCATTTTGTCTGTTTCTTTTTTGCACTTCTTCCCAGGCCCTGGATGTCCCTCCGCTGAAAGGCTATGTTAATGACTATGCGGACATGATATCCGCGACTGCCAGGGCTCAGCTCGAAAATGAATTGAAGGCCTTTGAACAGACCGATTCGACCCAGGTTGTCATACTGACCATCCCGTCTCTCGAAGGCGAAGTCATCGAAGACTATGGCATCAAGGTAGCAGATGCGTGGAAGATAGGCCAGAAGGGAAAGGACAACGGTGTTATATTTCTTGTGGCAAAGAACGATAGAAAGATGCGGATCGAAGTGGGCAGGGGCCTCGAAGGGAAGTTGACGGACCTTACAGCCGGAAGGATTGTTGATCTGGTCGTCAAACCTCGTTTCAAACGGGGAGACTTTGACGGCGGCTTTGTTGCCGGCATATCCGCGATAATAGACGCCACGCGCGGCGAGTTCAAGGCCGACGAAAACAGGCCGGCCCAAAGGTTCGGCGGCCACTCCGGAGTATTGTCCCTGTTGATCTTTGGCGGGCTGGTCATGCTTGTGCTGGGCAGTATTTCCCGCGCGTTCGGTGGAATTGCCGGTGCCGTGATATTGCCGGGGATAGTGCACATGATAATGCCCGGCATTGTCGCCGCCGTAGTC
>DATHCU010000066.1:0-6940 GCA_035319385.1 Thermodesulfovibrionales bacterium | reverse complement strand
AGGTAAAGCCCCTTGTCTGTCATGAGTCTGTTTGCCTCAACGATGCTTTTCCCTGAAAGGTCCGGCATTTGCACCGTCCTGCTGAAACTGAGGACCTTGAAAGTAAGGACCCCGAACAATAGGCCCAACAATACGAAGGAGAATACATACAACGCCGCTCTCAGGAGTTTCTGCATTTCCTTATTCATATCCTGCTCCCAGAAACATTATCGCAGCTTTGATCTTTGCGATATCGACTCGTGTATTAATGCAGGGCCCCTCCGGACGTTCATTCGGAACCCCCAGCACGGGCAGAGGATAAATGTCTGCGATGCCGCTGCTCAGATCGTTCTCGCAGGCGACGGCAACAACTGCGTCAGGCTGTATTTCACCTATGACCCTCCGGGCCAGAGAGCCTCCCGTGGCGATGAAGATCGAAAGCCGGTTGTCTTCCGCAACTTTTATCAGATCCCTGATCCCGCACTTGCCGCATCTTTTACAGTTTTGAATATTGTATGTCAATCTGATGTCGCACTGATTAATCTGGAGACAATGAGGCAGCAGGAGAAGCACTTTCTCCGGTTTCGGCCCCTCTTTCTTTACAAGCGAGTTGTTGAGGTTAATGATGAATCTCTGATAATCTTCCCGCTTCTCTTTGAAAAATGACCCCGCGAACATAAGGATCGGATACAGTACTTTAAGAGCAATCCCCCTGGTCAACCTAGCGCCCATCGAAAGATATACCCGCCTTAAGCCGCCTTCCCTGGACAAAGTCACCCGCATCCATGACCCGTTTGCCTTCCGGCTGAAGTTCCAGGATTGAAATAAGCCCATTGCCAGTTCCGACGATGAGTTCCCTCCCGGCACTCTCAATCCTGCCGGCTTTTCCGCAGCCCTCAGCGGTTCTGACCTTCGTAATTTTAATCCTTTCTCCGGCCAGCAGGCAATATGCCCCGGGCCAGGGGTACATGCCCCTGACAATATCAGAAATCTCCCCCGCGGTCTTTGACCAATCGATAAGGCCATCCTCCTTCATCAGGGGTGGGGCAAAGGTCGGAGTTCCCGACTGGGGTGCGGGAAGGATCTTCCCGGTCTCAAGTTGATCCATGGTCTTCAGAAGCAGGGCGGCGCCGACTTCAGAAAGCCTCCTGCTGAGGCTCTCATAGGTGTCGTCGTCCCGGATGTCCATGCTTTCCTGAAGCAGTATGTCTCCGGTATCAAGCCCTTCATTCATGAGCATGGTTGTAATACCCGTCTCCTTTTCGCCGCGGATTATGGCCCACTGAATGGGGGCAGCCCCCCTGTATTTCGGCAAAAGAGACGCATGCACATTGATGCAGCCGTGAGGCGGAAGCCGGAGTATCTGAGGCGGCAGGATCTTACCGTACGCAACAACAACTATCACGTCAGGTTGTATCCGCGATAGCTCTTCCAGAAACATAGGGTCTTTCATCTTCTCCGGCTGAAGCACCCTTATTCCCTTGCTCACCGCCAACTCCTTTACCGGAGGTGCTGTTAGAACGCGATGCCTCCCGACCTTTCTGTCCGGTTGGGTAACGACGGAAACGACCTCATGACCGGACCGAAGAAGCCCGGCAAAAGATGGTATCGCAAAGGCGGGGGTGCCGAAGAAGACGATGCGCATGTTCTAATTATTGATCATCGTTCAGCAATTATCAATTAGCATTTAGCAACTGGCAATGACAAACTTATGCAAAAAATAGGACGTGGGTCGGCCGAATGATTCAGCATTGATAAATTCGGATTGATAATTGATCATTGCTCATCGTTATTGGCCGTCTCCAGCTGCAGTTTCTTATACCTTCTCTTGAAGAATTCTCTTCTTATCGGGCTCATGCGGTCGATCATCAGGAGCCCCTCGAGATGGTCTATTTCGTGCTGAAGCGCCCTGCCAAGGAGTCCCGTGCCCTCAAACTCCACGGGCTTGCCCTCACGGTTGAATCCCTTCACGAACACCTTCTCCGCCCTCTTGATCGACGTCATATACCCGGGTATGCTAAGACATCCCTCTTCGGCGTCGACAAGACCTTCTTTCTCGACAATGACAGGGTTGATCAGGATGATGAGGGGCACATGGTTGTCTTCTTTCAGACTGAGGTCGATTATGCAAAGCCGTCTCGATACGCCTATCTGATTCGCCGCGAGTCCGAGTCCGCGTGCGCAGTGCATCGTCTCGAGCATGTCGTCGATAAGCTGCTGGGTCGCGCCGTCTATATCAGAGATTTCGGCAGTCTTCTGTTTGAGGATTTTGTCAGGATATCTCTTAATTTCCAAAACCGACATAGAAATATTATAAAACATTTCGAGCGTGTATGTTCGGGCCGGGTATGAATCCGATTAATGAGGAAAGAGGATATAAGCATTAACGGTCCTCCCGCGGAGCCTGAGTGAAGAAGAACGAAGCAAGATTATGAAGTTTTCAGCCTGTTGATTCATGCGGGCAGCCGGCGGGGGAGGGCGAGGTCATAGCAGGTTGATACGGAGACTCACGTGCTTATCCAAGAAAAAGTTTTGAAATATGAGCTTGGAACGTGTATTATATTTACTATCCTGCGTGGAGGGGTGTGGTCCACATAATTTTATTCAGGAGGTTTCTGGATTAGTAAGATAGACTTCAATTCTAAAGATGCCCGTGACATTTACAGGCACAGCACGTCGCACATCATGGCCCATGCCGTAAAGCAGCTCTTTCCAGAAGCAAAACTTGCCATTGGTCCTGCAATTGAAGAGGGGTTCTATTACGATTTCGATATAGCCAAACCCTTCACCCCTGATGACCTCTCAGCAATCGAAAAGAAGATGTTGGAAATTATCAAACAGAATGCGCCGTTCGTGCGTAAAGTTGTTTCACGGAAAGAGGCGACGGAGATGTTCAGCGGTCTGGGTGAGATATACAAGGTCGAACTTCTTGAGGAGATCACCGATGCCGAAGTCTCTTTGTATGAAGAAGGAGGTTTTGTCGATCTCTGCAGAGGGCCTCATATCGAATCGGCCGGCGGGATAAAGGCCTTTAAACTCCTGAGCATTGCCGGGGCGTATTGGCGCGGCAATGAGAAGAACAAGATGCTCCAGAGGATTTACGGGACTTCCTTTACGGACAAGAAGGACCTGAAACAGTACCTCGATTTTCTGGAAGAAGTGAAGAAGAGGGACCACAGGAAGATCGGCAGGGACCTCGATCTTTTCAGCACCAGTGACGACATCGGCGCGGGTCTCATTATCTGGCATCCTAACGGGGCTCTCATAAGGAGAACCATAGAGGAATTCTGGCTTAACGAACATTACAAGGCTGATTATAAGACGCTCTACTCGCCTCATATCGCCAAACTCAATCTCTGGAAGATAAGCGGGCATGTCGATTTTTACAGGGAGAATATGTATTCGCCCATGGAGATAGAAGGCACTGATTATGAAATCAAACCGATGAACTGTCCTTTCCATCTCCATGTGTTCAGAAGCTCATTGAGGAGTTATAAAGACCTGCCCTTGAGATATGCGGAGCTGGGTACGGTCTACAGGTACGAACGGTCGGGAGTTCTGCACGGTCTTATGCGTGTTCGGGGATTCACCCAGGACGACGCACATATCTTCTGCAGGGAAGACCAGATAGAGGATGAGGTGCTCAACGTTCTCGATTTCACACTGTTTGTTCTTAAGACCTTCGGCTTTGCCGAATATGATGTCTATCTCTCAACGCGGCCTGAGAAGTATGTGGGTACACTTGAAAACTGGGAAAGGGCCACGAACGCCCTCAAGAGGGCTCTCGAGGTCAAAAACCTTGCCTTTGAGGTCGATCCCGGCGAAGGTGTTTTCTATGGTCCGAAGATAGATATAAAGGTCAAGGATTCTCTGAACAGACCGTGGCAGTGCAGCACGATTCAGGTTGATTTTAATAACCCCGAACGGTTTGACATTACATATCGGGGGAGTGACGGCAAGGAGCACAGACCCATCATGATTCATCGCGCACTGATGGGTTCGCTCGAGAGATTCTTCGGAGTTCTCATAGAGCATTATGCCGGGGCTTTCCCTGTGTGGCTCACGCCTGTTCAGGTGAAGATACTCACGATTTCGGAACGACACGTAGATTATGCCAGGGAACTCTTTTCGGAACTGCGAAAAGAAGGTATCAGGTGCGAGATGGATCTTGAGAACGAGAAAATCGGATATAAGATCAGGAATGCTACTATTATGAAGATTCCTTATTTGGTTATAATAGGTGACAACGAAATGACCGATCGGAAGGTGACTGTCCGTAAGCGGACGGGCGAGAACCTGGGCCCGCTTTCAACGGCTGAATTGATCGGCATGCTAAGAGAAAAAATCAACAGCAAGACCAGGGAGTTATAAGAATTATGAGTTTACGCAGGCCGGGAGGTGACAGCTTCACTAAGGACATAAGGGTCAATGAACAGATCAGGGCGAGGGAGGTCAGGCTTATTGATGTCGACGGAGGTCAACTCGGAATCTTGCCGATCGGTGAGGCCCTGAGAATTGCCGACGACCGGGAGCTCGATCTCGTTGAAGTGGCCCCGGATGTATCTCCGCCGGTCTGTAAGATACTCGATTTCGGGAAATACAGATATCAGTTGAGTAAGAAACAGACTCAGAAGAAGTCTGTGGATGTCAAAGAGGTTAAGATTCGTCCGCAGATAACCGACTATGACCTGGGGCTCAAGGTTAAGAATATCAGGAGATTTCTCGATGAGGGCAACAAGGCCAAGATTACGATGTTCTTTAAGGGACGTGAAATAATCCGTCCCGAACTTGGGATGAAGGTTTTTGAACGCATGACACAGTTGCTCACCGGGAAATTCAATGTCGAGACTCCTGCCAGACTTGAAGGTAACCGCATTACGATGGTTGTGGCGCCGAAGAGTTAGCATACCGGTTCCCCTTCGTTTCTGCCGCGCACTTTAAACCGGAAGTGTATGAGTTTTCAGCATAATACCTGCCGAAGCGGGGTCTAACATTCTTTTTGATAATTTGTTATAATATCATTTCTGATTTTTCGACAAAGCATTTTGCCGATAACGAATAATCTTTATTTCACAGGAGGTTCAAATGCCCAAGCTGAAAACACATAGAGGGGCTGCAAAGAGGCTGAAAGTTACGGGAACCGGGAAGATAAAGAAACACAGCGGCAACAAGAGCCATCTCCTCACCGGCAAATCGGCCAAGAGGACGAGAAGGCTCAGAACCGCTTCTTTGATTTCCGACAGCGAACACGACAGAATGAAGAAACTTCTGCCGTATTCATAATATTCACTAAGCAGACAGATCGGCTCGGACGTACCGGTTTAAACGGGTAGCCGGATGTTCCCGGTATAGGGCCTGATCGATAGGAGGAACAGATGCCAAGGGCAAAAGGTGGTTTCAAAACAAGGAAAAGAAGAAAGAAGGTCCTGGAGAAGGCGAAGGGTTTTTACGGCGCCAAAAGCCGTCTTTATCGGATAGCCACTGAAGCGGTCGACAAGGCGATGCAATATGCATACAGGGACCGCAAGGTGAAGAAGCGCGAATTCAGGGCGCTGTGGATAGTCAGGATGAACGCGGCATTGCGTGCGCTTGGAATGACTTACAGTCAATTCATGTCAAAGCTGAAGAAGGCTGATATCTCGTTAAACAGGAAAACACTTGCTGATATGGCCTATAATGATCCGACTGCGTTCAGCCAGCTTGTAGAAAAAGTGAGAAGCTAAACAGCGCGTGGAGGAACTCCTTTCCCTAAAAAATGCTTTCCTTGCTGAGGCGGACACTGTCGCTTCATTGTCCGACCTTCAGCAACTCAGGGTAAAGTATCTCGGGAAAAAGGGTCTTGTCACATCCAAACTCAAGACCCTTTCAACGATCCCTCCCGACCTGAAGCCTGCCTACGGAAAAGCGGTCAATGAAATAAAGAGTTTTGTCGAAGAGGATATCGCAAGGCGCGAGGCTCTCCTTAAGCAGGAAGATCACGAGAAGCGCGTCCTGGCCGAAGCCATAGATGTCACTCTTCCCGGAAAATATACGCCTTTCGGCAGGGAACATCCGATCAGCAGGGTCCTTTCCGAAATAACCTCCATCTTTGTCTCGATGGGATTTGAGATAGAGGAGGGTCCCGAAGTCGAGCTTGACTACTACAATTTCGAGGCCCTAAACATGCCTAAGAATCATCCTGCGAGAGATATGCAGGATACCTTCTACGTATCTGAAGACGTTGTTATCAGGACTCACACATCGCCCGTACAGGTCCGGGTCATGGAGAAGCGCAAGCCGCCCGTGAGGATCATAGCTCCCGGTAAGGTATACAGGTGCGACGCAGACGTATCTCACACCCCCATGTTCCATCAGGTTGAGGGGTTGATGGTCGATGCCGATATCGCCTTTTCGGATCTCAAGGGCGTACTTCAGATGTTTATCCATAGCATTTTCGGCCCCGACACGCCTGTGAGATTCAGACCGAGTTTCTTTCCTTTTACTGAGCCGAGCGCTGAAGTCGACATAGGCTGTATCTTTTGTCAGGGGAAGGGCTGCAGGGTTTGCAAAAACACCGGATGGCTTGAGATATTGGGTGCCGGTATGGTGAACCCGAGGGTCTTCGAATTTGTCGGCTACGACCCAGGCGTTTACACAGGCTTTGCATTCGGGATGGGGGTCGAGAGGATCACCATGCTGAAATACTCCATTGACGATATACGCCTCTTCTACGAAAACGACCTGAGGTTCCTCAAGCAGTTCTAGTATATTAGTCCCAAGAATTGCAGCATATCCGTTCCGCTGTTCTTCAAAGCAGACAAATTACAGCACTTCTTTCAATTTGCACTATAATGGAATATGCGGTATCAGAACTCCTTCCCTGTCCCGATTAGAATTAGGACCTCCGAGGAATCCAGGAAGCTTCCGGACAAGGCTGCTCCGCTCTGTCAGAAAATTCATGAATGGTAGGGTTAAAGCTGAT
>DATHCU010000065.1:0-6107 GCA_035319385.1 Thermodesulfovibrionales bacterium | reverse complement strand
AACCACTATAATGCTAAGGTCCCTACGGTCTTTGTCTAAGGGCTATTCATTTCTTTGGCCTGCTGCTTTGGTCTGTGGTGTGACGGGTACGATATATAATGGTAATCGCGCAAGAAAAGCAGGCAAGATGGCTCCCCGGTTGCGGACAGACGGCAAAAAGCTCGGAAAGCCTAGTGCGCTGGGCCGGATGAGAGCAGCTTTTCGACCTCTTTTTTAATAACTGTGGCCGGAATGCCGCCGTGTATCTTCAGGACTCCGTTGATCAGGACAACCGGGGTGTTGAGTGCGCCCATCCGCAATAGCTCCTTTATATCGTCGAATTCCTCTTCGCCGTCCATAAACAGGTCGATGTATTCGACATATACGACCGAGGGGTAGAAATAGTCCATCTCTTTCGAGAGTTCTTCCGTAAGTATCTTGTTGGTCCCTCCTACCTCGGATGACTGTTCATCGTACAGGATGCCCTCGGCGGGATTATCAAGCACCTGTATATGGACTCTCTGAAGCATTAAGAGCTACCTCTCTTTCCTGAATGTTACGAGCATATTGTCTATGAGCCTTGTATTACCTATCCTCAAAGCCACTGCGAGCAGAATATCGTCTTTTAATTCCACAGGTTCATCGAGGGTTGCAGGGTCGTAAACCCCTGCATATTCAATGGCGGACACCGCGGGCTCTCTTTTGAGTCTTTCCAGCATAAAAGCCTTTAGTTCTTGTATCCCTATTATAGCAGATTTGATCAAATCTGATGTCTCCCTGAGGCACAGGAATATGACGGCTGCGGCCTCCCGCTGGCCGGGGTTGAGATAAGCATTCCTCGAACTCATCGCGAGCCCATCCTTCTCCCTGATCGTGGGACATACAACCACGTCAATGTCCATGTTCAGGTCGCTGACCATCCTCTTTATGACAGCGGTCTGCTGGTAGTCCTTCTGTCCAAAATAGGCGCGGGTAGGTTTGACCACATTGAAAAGCTTTGCCACAATAGTGGCAACCCCCCTGAAATGGCCCGGCCTGAAGGCGCCGCACATCTTATCGGACATACCTTCCACCTCGACATGGGTCACATGCCCTTCCTGGTACATATTGCCTGTATCCGGAAGAAAAAGGATGTCAGCCCCCTCCCCCCGGAGTTTTTCGGAGTCCCCCTCCATGTCACGGGGATACTTCTGAAAATCTTCATTCGGCCCAAACTGGGTCGGATTAACAAAAATACTTGCCACCGTTATGTCGTTCTCTTCTCTGGATCTCCTTACAAGGCTGAGATGTCCCTCATGGAGCGCACCCATGGTCGGCACAAAACCTATCTTCTTTGTCCGAACAAGATAGTTCTTCGATATGTCCTGCATAAAGCGTGGTATCCGGATGATTTCCACTACGTCCTCCTCCGATCTTTCTTGCGGGTGCAGGTCTTTAAACGATATACCGTAGCCAAAGATGGGATGTTTTGTCAAACCCGGACCACGAAACCCGGCTTCCGCGACGCTACTGCGGGGATTCGTGCCTGCAGACTGAGGATTTTTAGGAACCTTCTATGGTAGAATTCATGATTGTGGAAGAGGTAGGCTTTGTAAAGAGTGTCGATGGTACCTTTGCCACTGTAACTGTGCATAAAAAAAGCGCCTGCGAAGGCTGTTCTTTGAAGGTGTGCAAGCCCAACCAGGAAGACATGGAGATTCAGGCGTTCAACAGTGTCCATGCGCAGGTTGGTCAGAGAGTAAAGGTGGTCCTTAGACCCTATACCTTTCTGAAGGGTTCGATGGTGGTATACGGTATTCCGGCTGTTGCCCTTGTCTGCGGCGCGGTCTTGGGCAAAGAATTGCTGAGCCCTTTTTTTGCCGGGTCAGACCCTGATATAGTATCCGCCATCACCGGGTTCGGGGCCTTCCTTCTTTCTTTCCTGTTCATAAGGTTGTGGAGTTCGAGACAGGGCGATAAGCCTGAGTCAAAACCTGTTATTGCAGAGATTCTTGATAATGAATCATGAAAGATGACGGATAAAGAGCGCTGTGCCTGTTTTTCCTAGTCCTTCATAATTTACAATCCTAATCTTATTTGAGGGGGTCTTATGGCGAACATCGATGTCGATAAAATTCGGAACGTGGCCGTCATCGCACATGGCGGCGCAGGAAAGACGTCTTTGGTTGAGGCAATGCTTTTCAGTTGCGGGGCGATTGACAGACTCGGCAGTGTTGACGACGGGACCACTACAACGGATTTTGAACCGGAAGAAATCGAAAGGAAGATAACCATCACTTCTTCCCTCGCCTACTGCACCTGGAACGGGACAGCGATCAATCTTATTGATACCCCGGGATTTATCAATTTTCTTGAGGATACCCGCGGATGCCTGAGGGCTGTCGACGGGGCTGTTGTCATCGTCAGCGCGATATCCGGAGTCAAGGCCGAGACGCAGAAGATATGGAAGTACGCTTCGGAGTATGAACTTCCCAGAGTGGTATTTGTCAACAAAATGGACAAAGACATGGCGAATTTTTCGAGGGCGCTGGGAGACATCGAAAAGGCCTTCGGAAGCGAAGGATTGCCGCTTCAGATACCTATAGGAGCTGGCGAACAGTTCGAGGGTATTGTCGACCTCATTAGGATGAAGGCATTCAAGACCAAGACAGGCAAGACCGTTGAGTCCGACATCCCTGAAGACCTGCTGCCCGAAGCTGAGGATTACAGGAAGAAACTGGTCGAAAAGATCGCTGAGGCCGATGACAGTCTCCTTGAAAAGTATCTTGAGGGAGGCGTAATCTCGGATGAAGAGATAATAAAAGGCGTCAGGGAAGGTGCCCTCACCAGAAAGTTCATCCCGGTTGCCTGTGGCTCCGCTGTCGCCAACATCGCGATCCCTCAGTTGCTCGAGACTATAATCCTCTGCCTGCCCTCTCCTGTCGAGATGGCGCGCATTTCGCCGATCAAAGGCATGAACCCGAAGACGAATGCCCAGGTTGAAAGGAAGCCCTCTGCTTCAGAGCCTTTTTCAGGCTATGTGTTCAAAACAATAGCCGACCCGTTTGCCGGCAGGCTCTCCGTATTCAGGATTTATTCCGGGTCCTTGAAGGCTGATTCCAACGTGCTGAATGCTTCGACAGGTGCAAAGGAAAGGATTGGCCAGGTCTTTCATGTGCTCGGGAAGAAGCAGATATCTACCCAGGTATTAGGACCTGGAGAGATAGGTGTTGTTGCAAAGCTAAAGGAAACCTATACGGGGGACACTCTCTGCGAAGAAGGGAACCCTATTGTTTTTGAAAAGGCCAAGTTTGCGGAACCTCTTATTGCCTATGCTATAGCCCCAAAGAGCAAGGGCGATGAGGAAAAAGTCGGCTCTGGTATTCACAGGATCCTCGAAGAAGACCCCACCCTGAAATTCCAGCGGGATGAGGAGACGAAGGAGATGCTCCTTTCAGGTATGGGACAGGTCCATCTGGAGGTCTCGCTTCAACGACTGAAGAGAAAATTCGGGGTTGATGTCCTGATGAAGACGCCGAAAGTGCCTTACAGAGAGACGATCAAGGTTGCGACAAAGGTTCAGGGAAGATACAAAAAACAGTCCGGAGGCCGCGGTCAATACGGTGACTGCTGGCTTGAAGTGGAACCCATGCCGAGGGGCGGGGGCTATGAATTTGCCGACAGGATCGTCGGCGGTGTCATCCCTCAGCAATACAGGCCGGCTGTTGAGAAAGGCGTTGTCGAGACAATGAAAGAAGGCGTTGTTGCCGGGTATCCGATTGTTGATATAAAGGTAACGTTATTTGACGGTTCATACCACTCGGTCGATTCCTCGGAAATGGCCTTTAAGATAGCGGGGTCCATGGCCTTGAAGAAAGCTATCCAGGAGGCAAAGCCGGTTCTGCTTGAGCCAGTCATGAAGGTGGAGGTCATCATCCCGGATGACACCCTCGGAGCTATCATCGGAGACCTGAATTCCAAGAGAGGAAAGGTGCAGGGTGTCGAACCCCAGGCAGGCGGTAACCAGAAGATTACGGCATTGGTTCCAATGTCCGAAATGCTGACCTATGCCAACCAGCTGCACAGTCTCACTTCAGGCCGTGGTCTGTACTCTATGGAATTTGCCCTGTATGAGGAATTGCCCAGCCATCTGACTCAGAAGATTATCGCGGAAAGGGAGGCCCAGAAGCAGGAAAAGGCTGAGGAAAAATAGCACGGCTCCTGCCTCTTCCGAATAACCGGACAGGAGAAGCTCCCAGAAAGATACAGAGATATGGCTAAAGACTATAAAGATACTTTGAATCTGCCGCAGACAGACTTTCCAATGAAGGCGAACCTTGCCCAGAAAGAGCCTCTGATGCTGAAATTCTGGGAAGAGAGCAAGGTTTATGAAAAGCTCCAGGAGAAGAGAAAGGGAAGCAATCACTATATCCTTCATGACGGTCCTCCTTATGCAAACGGCCATATCCATATCGGTCATGCTCTGAACAAGATCCTCAAAGACATCATTGTAAAGTATAAATCCATGAAAGGCTTTTACTCTCCGTATGTGCCTGGATGGGACTGTCACGGCCTGCCGATTGAGCTGCAGGTTGACAAGAATCTCGGAGACAAGAAAGACAAGCTTTCGGTCCTTGAAAAAAGGCAATCCTGCAGGGAGTACGCCGCGCAATTTGTCGACATCCAGAGAGATGAATTTGTAAGGCTCGGCGTCTTTGGCGACTGGAAGGCCCCCTACCTCACCATGACAAATGCCTATGAAGCGGCGATTGTCAGGGAATTCTGCAAGTTTGTTGAGTCGGGTTCCGTCTATAAAGGCAAGAAGCCGGTGCACTGGTGTTCATCGTGCGTCACCGCCCTTGCAGAGGCCGAGGTCGAATACAATGACAAGGAATCCCCGTCCGTATATGTTAAGTTCGCGGTGGACGAGGATAACGTAAGCAGATTTCTGCCGGACTTAAAAGGCAAGGATGTGTTCGTCATAATCTGGACGACAACTCCCTGGACACTGCCTGCCAATCTGGCGATAGCCTTCCACCCGGATTTTGAGTATGTCGCGGTTGAACAGGGGCCTGAGGTCTACATTGTTGCAGAGGGCAGATTCGAGTCACTGAAGGACAAGATAGGGCTCGATGGCAAGATCATCGCCAGAACGCGGGGAATGGACCTGGAGGGGATGGAGGCCGTGCACCCCTTCATTAAGAGGAAATCAAGAGCTGTTCTCGGGGAGTTCGTATCGCTTGAGGAAGGCACCGGCGTCGTCCATATCGCGCCGGGTCACGGGGAAGACGACTATGAGATAGGTCTCAAGTACGGGCTTGATATATATGCCCCCGTGGATGACCACGGAAAGTTCAGGTTTACCGGGGACGAGAAGGATTCTCCCCTTCAGGGCAAATTTGTTTTCAAGGCGAATGCCGAGATCATCGAGATGCTCCAGAAAAATAACAGGCTGATTAAGGAAGAAATCATCAAACACTCTTACCCTCACTGCTGGCGGTGCAAGAAGCCTGTTATCTTCCGGGCGACTGCGCAGTGGTTCATCTCGATGCAGAAAAACGGGTTGAGAGACAAAGCCATTGCCGAGATAGACAGGGTCGCCTGGATTCCAAAATGGGGCCGCGACAGGATCCACGGGATGGTCACGAGCAGGCCTGACTGGTGTTTGTCCAGGCAAAGATCATGGGGTGTGCCTATCACAATCCTCCGATGCAACGAGTGTGAGGAGTTCGTGACAGACCGCGAAGTGCTCTCGAAGATAGTCGAACTGGTTGAAGGCAATAGCGCCGACGTCTGGTTCATGAAGGACGCTCAGGAGTTCCTGCCTGCAGGGTATAGATGCAAGAAATGCGGCAGCGCATCTTTTACTAAAGAGATGGATATACTTGATGTGTGGTTTGACTCGGGCGTAAGCCATGCGGCAGTCCTTGAGAAGGACGAAAGACTCTCATGGCCGGCTGACATGTATCTTGAAGGGAGCGACCAGCACAGGGGATGGTTCCAGAGTTCTTTGCTCGCGTCAATAGGCACACGAGGAAAAGCCCCTTACAGGACTGTACTCACGCACGGTTTTACTGTGGACGGTCAGGGCAAGAAGATGTCCAAATCCCTCGGCAATGTCGTTGCACCCCAGGAAGTTATCAAGAGCA
>DATHCU010000064.1:0-5817 GCA_035319385.1 Thermodesulfovibrionales bacterium | reverse complement strand
TGAAAGGGGAAATCTTTCGCTGCCTCTCCCCTGAAGGGAGAGGGCTATCATAAGGGGAAATGAAGCCTTGCTTTACACTTGTTATTAACTAAAAGAACTGTGTTCCGTGTCCGGCATTAGCGCCGCAGAAGTTGACTGAAGTATAATCGCTATTCGTTTTCACAACCTTGTAAGTTCCGGGATAACAAGCACCGGCGGAAGAAAAACGGCGCGAATGGCAGGACTCAAGCCGATTGCTCCCCAACTTCAGGCGCAGCCGTCTCAGGCTCGCCGCTTATTATCTCATCTTCCTGCCTGGGGTTCTGATCCTTCTGCGACCGCCTCTGTCTCTTCTCTTCCTGCTTCTTAAGGCGTTTTAGCTCTTTCTTTCTCTTCTCACTCTTAAACATCCCTGCGTGCTTACCCAATTTCGTCTCCCTGTTATATTATTATTGTTTCATTATACCACGTGTCGTTCAGTGAATGTTAAATGTTAGATGAGTATCTATCAGAATCTCTCCCTCGCGGATCACATGAAGTCAATGTGCGTTGCGCCGGAGTTCGCCCGACTGAAGTATTCCGTCCGGCGTCTACTCCCATTAGGAATGAGCACCGAAAAAGGCGGAGTCTGACCGCAGGATTGCGTGACAGGGATGAAACCGTTGACTTTTTCGTGCGATAAATGCAATCATATTACCAAGGTTTTAGAAGTTTTTGTCAGCACGAGGAAAGCCACAAAGACTTTTAGCTTTGTGGCTTTTTTATTTCAGGTCATTCTGAACCTTTAATACGCAGAGTAAGGAGACAGTCAAGATGGCGCAAGGAACAGTGAAGTGGTTTAATGAGTCCAAGGGTTTCGGCTTTATCACGAGCGAAGATGGTCATGATTATTTCGTGCATTATTCTTCTATCCAGGGCAACGGCTTTAAATCTCTTGCAGAAGGCGATTCTGTCAGCTTTGAAACTGAAAAGAGTCCCAAAGGCCCAAGAGCGATTAACGTAGTCAAAAACTAAGCAATCCCTAAGGTTCTGCCCTGTAGAGATACGGGGCAGAACTCCACGAAAAGAATCCCCCCGGAGCTTCAGACAATTCTCGCAGAACTGTCAACGGGTTCAAATCAGCCGGTCTAGGTCAGCCTCTTGCGAGCCTCAAGCTTGTTCAGCGCATTGATATAGGCCTTTGCCGCGGCAACTATGATATCGGTATCAGCTCCGTGCCCTCTAGCGCTCTTGCCGTCTTCTTCAAGAGAGGCAACTACCTCACCAAGGGCGTCAGTGCCGCCCGTAATGCTCTTTATCTCAAATTTTGTAAGCTTGCTCTGTGTATTCGTGATTTCGGAAATCGCTTTGTATATGGCGTCCACAGGCCCATCACCCTGTTCCATCCTATGGATAATTTCATCACCGGCCTTGAGTTTGACAGCTGCCGTGGGCCTCTGATTAACGCCGCTGACAATATATAAATCCACCAGGGTGTAAACCTCCGGAACCTTTGTCACACCCTCAGAGATCAGGGCTTCTATATCCTCATCGAAGATGTCCTTCTTTTGATCCGCAAGTCTCTTGAACCGCTCGAACACCGTGTTCAATTCTTCGTCCGACAGGACATAACCCAGTTCCTTCAGCCTGGTCTTGAAAGCGTGTCTTCCGGAATGCTTCCCGAGTACAAGTTTTGTGGAATAGAGGCCTATGCTCTCGGGCCTCATAATCTCGTAGGTGGACTTTTCCTTCAGCAGTCCGTCCTGGTGGATGCCGGACTCATGCGCGAATGCATTGGCACCAACAATGGCCTTGTTGGGCTGCACGGAAAGTCCGGTGATTTTAGTCACAAGCTTGCTGCTGCGTATTATTTCCTCCGTGTGGATCTTTGTATCCGCATCGAAAAGGTCCCGCCTCGTTCTGAGCGCCATGACAACTTCTTCCATGGAGCAGTTACCGGCTCGTTCTCCAATGCCGTTGATCGTACATTCAATCTGGCCCGCGCCATTCAATACGGCAGCCAGGGAATTGGAAGTCGCAAGGCCGAGGTCATTGTGGCAGTGAACGGATATGACAGCATCGCCGATATTCCGGACCCTGCCTATGATCTCCTTGACCATCGCGCCAAATTCAACCGGGATGATGTATCCCACGGTATCTGGAATGTTAACGGTTGAGGCCCCCGCAACAATGACTGCCTCAACAACTTCGCACAGATAACTTATATCGGTTCTGGTGGCGTCCATAGGCGAAAATTCAACGTCATCAGTAAGGCTTCGCGCCAGCGCCACCATCTCCACAGACCTCCTGAGGGCCTCCTCCCGGCTCACTCTAAACTGATGTTTGAGGTGGATATCCGAAGTGGAATGAAATGTGTGGATCCTTCTTCTGGGGGCGTCCTTCAGTGCATCCCAGGCGCTTCTTATGTCCTCTTCTCTCGCCCTGGCAAGACTGCAGATCACAGGACCTTCCACCTCATTGCATATAGCCTTGATCGCCTCAAAATCACCCGGTGAACTGTAAGCAAAACCCGCCTCGATAATGTCTACGCCAAGCCTCGCAAGCTGCTTGGCAAGCATCACCTTCTCCCGCGTGTTCATAGACGCCCCTGGAGACTGTTCTCCGTCGCGAAGAGTCGTATCGAATATCCTGATCATTCTCATAGCGCACTACCTTCCTTCTGTCTTCGTGATAGCACAACAAAGACTGCAAGATCATTATCTGATGTGAAGGCAGGACGGAGCGTAATAGCGGTTCTAGGCTCCCTCATGTCTTGCCCTGCGTCCTCTAAGAAAGAGAATAATGTTTTCAATTATCCCTCCGATGAGATAGATCATGGCAAATATGAAGAGCGAAATCGGCGGGTGTATCATTACTATAGTAACCACAAGGACAAAGGCGACCAGTATCCAGAAGGGCTTTCTCTGTTTGAAATTAATCTCCTTTGCGCCGTGATACCTCAACGTACTGACCATTAAGAAGGCCAGCACTATAGTCAAAAGCAGGATCAGTATGTTCTTGCCTGGATCAACATCCGAAACATCATGATAAAAGAGCACAAGGGACGCTATAATGCCGGCCGCTCCCGGAATCGGCATCCCGGTAAATGATTTGGATTCAGTCGACCCCATCTGGACATTATACCGCGCAAGCCGCAGTGCGCCGCAGGCCATAAACCAGAAGGCAGCTGCCCATCCTATCCTTCCAAACGGAGCAAGAGCCCACTTGTACATCATAACCGCAGGGGCAACACCAAAGGACACCAGGTCGGAGAGCGAGTCCAGCTCGATCCCGAACTTTGTAGTACTGTTAGTCAGGCGCGCAACCCAACCATCGAGCCCGTCGAATATCGTCGCAAACAGTATGGCACCGGCAGCGTTCACGTAGTTTCCTTTCAAAGAAGAAAGGATGGAATAAAAACCCAACAGCATGCTGCAAAGGGTAAGTGTATTCGGAAGAATATATATCCCTTTTCTCATACCCATAATTATACCCTAAAAAGAGCCGAAGATTTAACAAAATAGAGCGCAGACTCCTCTGGAAGGGCACCTTGTAAATGGATCATTCAGCCTGAAGAAGGCTCTGTGTCCGACTGCATTGAGAAAACTTCCGGGGATTCCCGCATCCTTCCGCCGCCTCATATGCGGTCCCGAAAAAAACCAGCTTAATTTGCGGTCATCTTCATATATAATAGAAATGAAACATGATACGAATTCACTATAGGCATACAGGTTATATCCGCAGTCTCAATAATAGAGCATTAGTCTTCCTTATTCTCTTGCTATTTGCATTTTCCGCAGGCAAAGCAGTAGCTGCCGTCAATAAACAGCCTGCTTCTTTCAAGGTACCCATTCTGCTTTATCACCGCTTTGGACCTGTTGTGGCTGACGGCATGACGATAACCACACCGGTCTTTGAATCTCATCTCAAGTATTTGAGAGACAACGGGTACACCGTTATCCCTCTCAGGCAACTGGTCAATTACTACCTCAGAAAAGGGCCTCCGCCCCCCCGCCACTCCGTTGTCATTGTTGTCGATGACGGACATAAGACCGTGTATTCCGACATGCTGGCTGTCGTAAAGAAATACCGCATTCCCGTTACACTGTTTATCTATCCGTCAGCAATCTCTAATGCGTCTTACGCCATGACCTGGGAGCAACTCAGGGAGGTAAAGAAATCCGGATTCTTTGATATAGAATCGCATACTTATTGGCATCCCAATTTCGATAAGGAGAAAAAGAAACTGAGCTCCGTCGAATACGCGAAATTTGTCGACATGCAGATGAAGAAGTCCAGGGATAAGCTGGAAAAGGAAACCGGCATCCGTCCGGATATGCTGGCATGGCCTTTCGGAATTTGCAACGATGATCTTGAGAGGATGGCGAGAGAGGCGGGATATGTTGCGGCCTTCACGATCATAAGACATCATGCGGGTCCCGCTGACAATGCAATGGCGCTTCCGCGATATCTCATGACTAATGCCGACAGGGGAACAAGATTTGAAAGGTTGATAAACAATGAATAAGAAACTCGCGCGTATAGCTGTCTTGACTGTTTTGATCATCACCATATTTCTGCTCGTGGTTGCGAACGCCTCGCTCTCCGGCTACATAACAGGCAGGGTGATTGATAATGTTACGCTGCAGCCTATAAAGGGCGCAGTTGTCACTATCGAAAATGGCGCTATGGAAACCGATGACAAGGGGATGTTCAAGATCAAGTCTTCGGGACAAAAGGTGACTGTTAGGGCTCACGGATATCTGAGAGCAGAGCAGGCAGTTACTTCCACTCCATTTCTAATATCTCCTTTCTATACATCTCCTGTTACGATTAAGCTTGTTCCCTTTAAGCCGAAGGCCCTTTATCTGTCGTTTTACGGCGCAGGATCAAAAGTAATCAGGGACTCGGCCCTCCGGCTTATCGACAGTACTGAGCTTAATGCCCTTGTGATAGACGTCAAAGGCGACAAGGGCATGATCCCTTATAAGAGTTCCATTCCTCTCGCTTCACAGGTGGGCGCACAGAAGATAATAACGGTGAAAGACATAAAGGGACTTATCAAATCCTTCAAGGATAAAGGCATCTACACGATTGCCAGGATCGTTGTGTTCAAGGATAACCTGCTGGCCGAGGCAAGGCCGGATCTTGCGATCAGGACCGCGGGGGGACAAATATGGAGAGACAGGGAAAAGCTTTGCTGGGTAGATCCGTCTAAGAAAGAAGTCTGGGACTATAACATAAGTATTGCCTTGGAAGCCGCTCAAAACGGCTTTGATGAAATCCAGTTCGACTATGTCCGATTCCCTGATACCAAGGGGTTAGCCTTCGCTGTTGAGAATACTGAGACAAACAGGGTCAATGCCATATCGGGATTTCTTATGGAGGCAAAGAAGAGGCTCGCGCCATACAACACTTTCCTCTCCGCGGATATTTTCGGATATGTTTCATGGAACCTCAATGACACCTTCATCGGCCAGAAACTTGAGAACCTTGTTCCGGTCCTGGATTACTTCTCCCCCATGCTTTATCCTTCCGGATTCCAGTTTGGCATTCCGGGCTACCGAATCCCGGTAAGCCATCCATACGAAATCGTTTACCTTACCCTTAAGAGGGCGCAGGAACGCACCCGGGTACAGTCAAACCGTTTCCGCCCATGGATACAGGCGTTCAGAGATTACTCCTTTGACAGGAGACAGTTCACAGGAAAGGAAATCAGGGACCAGATTGATGCCGCGGAGAAATTCGGATCTCACGGCTGGATGCTCTGGAATCCCCGTAACGTATACACCTCCGACGGTTTGAGAAAGGGATGAACGCAACCGTGCAGAGAAATCCTTTGCACTTTTTGCGCGTTAC